>JBBRJR010000190.1:0-4976 GCA_038218865.1 Kapaibacterium sp. (SeqCode)
TGCGTTAATGCACTATCTTCGGAAATGGAAGTTACAATCGAGCGTGAGGGCGAGATATACCGCCAAGTCTATCACGAAGGTTTGCCCGAGAAGCCAGGCGAAGTTATTGGCTCAACCGAAAAAACAGGTACCAGAGTAAAATTTAAACCAGACAGCACAATTTTCACTACTGTTGTTTTCAAATACGACAAAGTATCGGAAAGACTGCGTGAGCTAGCTTTTTTAAATCCTGAGGTTAGAATATTTTTCGCTGATGAATTGGAAGAAATAAATGAAGAATATCACTACGAAGGCGGAATAAAAGATTTTGTCGATTATATCGACACTGCGAATACTCCGATAACCAAACCTGTCTATTTGATTGGCAGTGACCAAGAATACGGTACGGAGGTAGAAATTTGCTATCAATACAATGCTTCTTATAGCGAAACATTACTCAGCTACGTCAATAACATTCATACAATAGAGGGCGGTACTCACGTCAGCGGTTTCCGCTCGGCACTTACTCGCACGATGAATGCATACGCAATTGCGAGTAAGATGAATAAAAATCCTTTAATCGGCGATGACTTCCGCGAGGGATTAACTGCTGTTATTTCTATCAAAGTTCAGCATCCGATGTTTGAAGGTCAAACCAAAACCAAGCTTGGTAATGGTGAAGTAGAAGGCATCGTTCGTACTATTATGAACGAAAAGCTGACGCAATATTTGGACGCCAATCCTGTCGAAGCCAAAAAGATTATAGACAAAGCTAATACAGCTTCCGAAGCTCGCATAGCAGCAAAAAAATCCCGCGATTTAGTGCGTCGCAAAAACGCACTCGAATCTTCTACTTTGCCCGGTAAACTTGCCGATTGTTCGATGAATACTCCCGAAGACACAGAAATTTACTTGGTCGAGGGCGATTCTGCGGGCGGCTCTGCTAAGCAGGGAAGAGATCGCAGATTCCAAGCTATTTTGCCGCTCAAAGGAAAAATCTTGAATGTCATTAAGGCTGCTCCGAATAAAATTCTGGAAAATGACGAAATAAAAACGATTATTACTGCCATCGGCGCAGGATTTTCGTTTAGCCGCGATTATGACGAAAACGGCAACGGCACAAATAATGCAAATCCAAACGGTCGTGAGAGAGATTTCGATCCAGAAAAATCACGCTACGGCAAAATTATACTCATGGCTGATGCGGACGTTGATGGCTCACACATCCGTACACTTTTGCTTACTTTCTTTTTTACTTTCATGCGTGAATTAATCACTCGCGGTATGCTTTATATTGCTCAGCCGCCGCTATTTAAAGTGAAAAAAGGCAAAGTCGAATACTATGCTCATAACGATGAAGAACGCCTTGCTATAATTGAAAGAATTCTAAAAGATAATCCAAATTTGAAAATTGATAGTACTAACGAAGCCGGCGAAGAAGAAGCTCAAGAAGAAGTCAAGCTGAAAGGCGGAATTACTATTTCACGTTTTAAAGGCTTGGGCGAGATGAATCCTGAGCAGCTTTGGGACACAACGATGAACCCGGAAACGCGTACTTTGCTCAAAGTTACAATCGAGGATGCTTCGAAAGCCACGATTATATTTCAAACACTTATGGGCGACAAAGTCGAGCCGCGCCGTGAATTTATCGAAAGAAATGCACAGTACGTTAGAAACCTTGATGTTTAATTTTTATTGATAATTAATTAGAATTAAATGAACAATAACAGTCCAATAGGCGTTTTTGACTCCGGAATCGGAGGCTTGACGGTACTGAAGCAATTAATCCGTTTTTTGCCATACGAAAGCTATGTGTATTTAGGCGATACCGCTCGTGTGCCTTATGGCAATAAATCTGACACAATTGTCAAAGAATATGCACAGCAATGTACAGAGTTTCTCCTTCAAAAGGGTGTAAAACTCGTAGTTGTTGCCTGCAATACAGTTTCTGCTGTTGCGTTGGATACTGTTAGAGAATTATGCGGCGACGTGCCTGTCATCGGAATGATAAAGCCAGCTTCTGAAGCCGCTTTGCGCTCGACCATAAACGGAAAAATAGGCGTTATCGGCACGCGGGCAACTATACACAGCGAGGCTTATGCACTTGGAATAAAAGACTTGCTTGGGGGCGGCGAGGTAGAAGTGTTTTCTCAGGAATGCCCTCTGTTTGTACCGATTGTCGAAGAAGGCATGGCAAATCATCAAATCGCTCGCTTGGCTGCCGAAGAATATTTGACTAAGCTAAAACAAACAAATATCGACACGCTTGTATTGGGATGCACGCATTATCCGCTATTGTCAAGACTTTTAAGCGAGGTGCTGCCAGATGTTATATTAGTCGATAGTGGCGAGCACAGCTCTGTCGATGCTTTGCGTTTGCTCGCAGAAATGAATCTTTTGGCTGCCCCACGTGAAGTTTTCATGCAAAAGCATCCGATAGAGTTTTTCGTTACAGACGTTCCTTCTCAATTTTTTGATTTGGCACAAAAGTTTTTGGGCTTCGCAATCGATAGCCCTAAAACGATTGATTTTCGGGAATTTGCTAAAAATGGATAATATTATTTATGGATAAATTACTATTAAAACCGCGAGCTGACATTAGAATAAAGCAAGGACACCCTTGGCTTTTTAGCAATGAATTAGCTCTTCACCCCGAACTGGCAGCCGGACATATAGTCGAGGTGCATTCGGCTTCGGGCGTGAATTATGGTACTGCGTTTTATAATCCTCATAGCCTCGTTTCGGCTCGTTTGCTTTTCTCTCATACTGATTTAACCAAAGAATTATTAGTAAATCGAATTGAAAACGCTCTGAATTACAGACGACAATTTTTGCCCGGAGAAGAAACATTTAGATTGATATACGGCGAATCTGATTTATTGCCCGGACTGATTGTCGATAAATACGAGGATTACCTTGCCGTACAATTTCTTTCTGCTGGTATGGATTTGCGCAAAGATTTGATAGTAGAATCATTAGTTTCAGTTTTACCGCAAACAAAGGGAATCATCGAAAAAGATATGTCCGCGCACCGCACAACTGAGGGCTTACCGCAGACTGAAGAAATTATATTCGGAGAAATACCGGAAAACATTCAGATTTCAGAGAATAATATAAAGTTTGAAGTCGCTCTTTTGGGTGGACAGAAAACAGGTTATTATTTGGACCAAAAATTAAATAGAAAGTTTTTGCAGACAATATCCAAAGGTAAACGAGTTCTGGATTGCTTTTGCAATCAGGGCGGCTTTGCTTTGAATGCTGCAAAAGCAGGAGCTGATTACGCCTTAGGCGTTGATCTTTCCGCTCCTTCGCTCGAGCTTGCAGATAACAATGCTAAAATAAATGATTTTTTTGATGTCGGCTTCCAAAAAGCACATGTTTTTGAATATCTTGAAAATGCCAGTGATTTAAATGAAAAGTGGGATATAGTTATACTCGACCCGCCGGCATTTACAAAAAATAGAAAAACTGTGCCAAAAGCAATAGCCGGCTATGCGAAAATAAATAGATTAGCATTGAAATTATTGAGTAAACAAGGTTTTCTGGTTTCGTCATCTTGCTCGCATCATATTTCGGAAGAAGTATTTTTAGAGCTAATATCTAAAGAAGCGGCAAAATTAAATAAACGTCTGCGTATTGTTTATCGTGGCAGTCAATCGCCCGATCATCCGATATTGCCAGCTATGCCGGAGACTAACTATTTGAAATTCTTTGTTTTCCAAATCATTTAATTTTGTACTAAATCAAATGATTAATGTTTTTGGTATGCTATTTGTTGCTGTTTTTAGTAATTAATTTTTTCGTCTCGTGGGGCATTGGGGGGCATTACTATGAAAAGCCTTTTAACAATTATATTTTTATCATTCCTTTTTGTGGGGACTTCTCTTGCCGAGAAGTGTTCGCTCAAAGTTGTCGAATATGACTCGACAAATTTTCCTGCAGTTTCAGCAAAAGTATTCTGCTTTGATGAAACCGGTAAAGTCGGTACAAATCTTCAAACTTCCGATTTTGAAATAATTGAAAACGGAATCCCGCTTACGCTACAAAAAATCAACTGCTCGCAGCATGATTTAATTGGCAGCAAATCTATTGTTATGTCATTCGACAAAGGTATAGCAGCCGGCGATACTTCGCTTAAAAATTACAAAATAGCCCGCAAGCTATTCGATTCAATTGCCGGATTTATCGATTACTCGAACACGCAAGTTGCAGTAACCGCATTTGATTTGTGGAGTAATTTGATGACTGATTTTACATCCGATAAAGCAAAAATTCAAAAAGCATTAAGTAAAATTTCGGCGTCAAACAGTTCTTCGCTCTCTATTGGATTTACCAATGAACCTGCCGGAGCAGTCCCTATATCATTTTCAGGAGAAAATGACAAGTCAATAATTATTGTTACTCAAGGCATAGCCGATTTCAACATCGATCAAATGATTCTTGATGCAAAAGCGAAAAATATCCATATTTATATTTTATTTTTGGGAAAATCAATTCCTTATGAATTTCGCCAGTTGGCAACCGAAACAGGTGGGCAGTGCTTCGATAATATAACATCGACAACCGCACTTATGCCGATAGTTTATTCGGTTGTAAGTTTGATAAACGGCTTAAAGCCATGCGAATTTTTCTGGTACGGCAACCATGACTGCCTCGAACTGCACGAAATGACTATAAAACAAAAAAGCAGTTTGGCAGAAACAGAGTTCAGTTTTCTAATTACCGAAACGGCTAAGCCAACATTTTTGGCAACGCCGCCGTATTTGGAATACAGCTCAGTCCCCATCGGGAAAGACTTGACTCTCGATTTGACTTTGGAGGCTATAAATTCAGATATAATTATTACAAAATTATCTATCGCTAATCCTGAATTTCAGATAATCCAAGGCAATATAACTTCACCAAAAATAATTTACAAAAATTCTACACACGAATTAAAAATAAAATATACGCCGATTGATTCAGCTATTATTTTTACAAAATTAATAATTGAGTCC
>JBBRJR010000191.1:0-4952 GCA_038218865.1 Kapaibacterium sp. (SeqCode)
CGATTGTCGATTCGGAATTGGAGGACCTTACCGCTCAAAGCGCTGAACCAATCGTTGAAGATGTTAATCAAAGGGAAAGCGATAAAAGTAAAAAAGAAACTGACAATAACGAGGGCAATATTTTAACCGGAATATTTAACAATATGTTTTCCGATAATTCAACTGCAATCGCCGAGATTACAAAAGAACGCGACGAAATGAGAGAGCAGCTTATCCGCAAGACTGCCGAATTGGAAAATCAACGCAAAAGACATATGAAAGAAAAGCAAGAGATGCTTGATTACGCTGCTGAGCGGCTCTTATATCGCTTTCTAGAGCTTCTGGACGACATTTCCGCAGCTGTCGGAGCTGGTAAAAAAAGCACCGACTACGCCGCTCTTTTAAAAGGTATGGAAATGATTGAGCAAAAAGCTGCTAAGTTTTTCGAGGAATCGGGCGTTAAAAAAATGGATATACCAGAAGACGCGCTATTCGACGTCCACCAACACGAAGCTATGATGATGATGCCGAGCGATAAGCCCGAAGGCACAATTGTACAAACCTTGCAGCCGGGCTATACAATTCACGAAAAAGTTTTACGCCACGCAAGAGTTATTACCTCTGCCGGCGAAAAAAAAGATAGCGAGTAAATTATGGATATAGATAAATTAAAAAAACAATTCAAAGAGCGCGACCGAGTAATCCGAGTTATGTCTAAGGACGGGTTTTTTCGAGCTGTTGCAATTAAAAATACTAATATGGCTCAACATGCCCAAACAAAGCACGAATTAGATGCTTTGCCGGCTTTTTTTCTTGCGCGTACTCTCGCAGCTGCTGCCTTGATGTCAGCATTTTTGAAAGGCGAAGAGCGAGTCAGTATTGATATTGAATCCAACGGCATTATAAAACGCATTTTCGCCGAAGCTATACAAGTTGGCGAAACTCGCGGATTTGTTCGTTTCGATGAGCATGCTGATACCACTCATATTACCAATTTGGGCGATGCCTTAGGCAAAGGGAAAATGCGCGTTACGCGAACATTATACAATCAAACCGAACCGGTTACAGGGATTATAGAACTTGTCAATGGCGACATTGCTACAGATTTAGCTTACTTTTACCGCCAATCCGAGCAAACACCTTCGGCTGTTTTGCTCGACGTTTCAATGGATGAAAACGGCAAAATAAAGCAATCTGGCGGGATTATACTCCAAGCTATGCCGGACGCTCCCATTAAATCAATAGTTGACGCTACGCAAAGGCTTTACGAATTGCCTCCCCTAACTAAATTTTTAGAAGAGGGAATGAATCCGGAAGAGCTTATACGGCAAGCCGTTGATTTTGATTTCGAAGTTATAAAAAACTCGCCCGTCGATTTCTTTTGCCGATGCACGAAAGAATCATTTATTACAAAACTTATCACATTAGGCGCCGAAGAAATAAATGATATGAGAAGAACGGGACAAAATGAGGTTGTATGCCAATATTGCAATGGAAAGCATCTTTTGGAAGATAAGGATTTCGACCGTATGGTAACGGAAATTCAAGCAAAGAATAATTAATTGATTGTGGACGACTGGTAATGGAAAATTATAATGGCTAAAAAAATATTGACTAAAGATTTTGCGGAAATCAATGAAGTTATAGACGGTATTTTCCCAAGACGTCTGCCCGTGCTGCCTTTGCGAGATACTATCATATTTCCGAATATGATTTTTCCCGTATTAATAGGCCGCGTACAAAGCATGGCAGCCGTTTCGCAAGCTCTCGAAAGAGATAAAATAATATTTGTCGATATTCAAAAAAAGCCGGAAGTCGAGGATCCTAAATTCAATGATTTATACAAGGTTGGCGTTGTTGCTAAAATCGTGCAAGTTTTGCGTCTGCCTAATAATTTATTCAAAGTCTTGCTCGAAGGAATGTTCCCCGGTAAAATCAAAAAAACATATAAAAACAGCGTGTTTTTGGAAGCCGAGATTGCTGATATTGAAGTTTTTTTCGATAAAAGTGATAAGGAATTGCAAGTGCTCGTCAGGTATTTGGGCGACCTATTCAAACAATATATTACTAAAGAACGAACCCTGCCAAACGACACAATTCTTGCCTACGAATCTATCCAAGATCCATTGCATAAGTTCTACTTCGCAGCCGCAAACGTTCGCGCCAAGCTCGAAGATAAGCAACAATTACTCGAGGGAAGCGACTTAAACAAGCAATTTTTTCAGCTGACCACACTTATTAATACTGAACTTGATTTGCTGAGTATCGAAGATGAAATTGATACAAAAGTCAATATAGCAATCCAAAAAAATCAGAAGAAATACTATGTGCAAGAGCAAATCCGCACCTTGCAGCAAGAATTAGACGAGGAAGACGGCGGGCAATCCGAAATCACCGAACTTAAAGAAAAAATAGAGAAAGCTCAGCTGCCGCCCCACGCTTTGGAAAAAGCTAACGAGGAGTTGGAAAAATTACGTAAAACGCCAAATATGTCGCCCGACTTTTCAGTTAATCGCACATATTTGGAAATGCTTGTTTCACTGCCGTGGCACTTGCGCACCGATGATGTGTTGAATATAAACCACGTAAAGCAAATTTTGGACGACGATCATTATGACCTCGAAAAGCCTAAAGACAGGATATTGGAATATATTGCTATCTTGAACTTTACAGGGCAACTCCGTAGGCAAATTCTTTGCTTTGTAGGTCCTCCGGGCGTTGGCAAAACATCGCTGGCGAAATCCATCGCACGGGCATTGGGCAGGAAATTTATTCGCATATCCTTAGGTGGAGTGCGAGATGAAGCAGAAATACGGGGCCACCGACGTACGTACATAGGAGCCTTGCCAGGAAAAATAATTCAATCTATGAAAAAAGCAGGCACAGTCAATCCTGTTATTTTACTCGATGAAATTGACAAAATGTCCACGGATTTCCGTGGCGATCCGTCGTCGGCACTTCTCGAAGTTTTAGATCCTGAACAAAATATTAGTTTTAATGACCATTATTTGGAAATCGATTACGACCTTTCCAACGTGCTGTTCATTACAACCGCAAACGTCCGCTACGACATTCCTCTACCGCTTTTGGACAGAATGGAAATTATCGAACTCAATAGCTATCTCGAAAATGATAAATTGCAAATCGCCAAACGTCATATTTTGCCTAAAATATTAGAAGAATTTGGGATGGACCATATTAATATCGTTTTCAGCGATGCGGGCTTGCTGAAAATTATACGCCAATATACACGCGAATCTGGTGTCCGCAATTTAGAGCGTGAAATAGCCTCAGTTTTGCGAAAATTAGCCAAAGATTTACTTTCTCAATTTACGGCGCTCGAGCCTATTGCGCTGGAAACAGCAGACGCCCAGACTATTTCTACGGAAACAGCTGTCCCTTTGCCTCAAAATCCAAAATTCGTTAAGTTTATTGGCAAAAAAGATCGCGTTATCGATGATATTGCTGTAGAAAAATACTTGGCTGCACCGCGATTTAAAGAGAAAAAAGATAAATTGGACGACAAAATTGGCGTTGCCACTGGGCTGGCTTGGACAAGTACTGGCGGCGACATTTTGCCGATAGAGGTTTCGATTATGCCCGCAGCCACCGAAAAGCTCACGCTTACGGGCAAGTTAGGCGACGTGATGAAAGAGTCCGCACAAGCTGCTCTTTCCTTCATTCGCTCAAATTATCAGTTATTTTCACTTGACGAAAAATTTAGCCAAGCTAAGGAAATCCATGTCCACGTGCCAGAAGGCGCTATTCCCAAAGACGGACCTTCTGCTGGCATAACGATGACGATGGCGATTATATCAGCTGCCTCTGGGCGAGCTATCCGCGGCGACTTAGCAATGACAGGCGAAGTTACTCTTCGCGGCAATGTACTGGCTATTGGCGGTTTAAAAGAAAAGCTTTTGGCAGCAAAAAGAATCGGCATAACTACAATTGTGATACCTAAAGAAAATGAGCGGGACATAGAAGATTTCCCAAAAGATATATTAGACGGGCTCGATATCCATCCCGTCAGCACAATATACGAAGCTATACCCTTTGTTTTTAGGCAGTAAATGGTTGGGACGGCAGTTAGCTTCTAGTTTTGAGTGAGATGAAAAATGTATTTTTCCTTCTTTTTCAAAATGAAAAAAAAGAAAAAGTCTCGTTAGTTATTACAATATAGCCACTTCTTTCTCCCTCTCCATTTATGGAGAGGGTCGGGGTGAGGTTCTAAGTTTCCGGTTATCAGCCACTTCTTTCTCCCTCTCCATTTATGGAGAGGGTCGGGGTGAGGTTCTAAGTTCCCGGTTATCAACCACTTGAAAAAAGAAAAAGAAGCAAAATATTTGTCAGCTTTTCACAGTGTCTTTTCCTCTGCATTTGTCTGATTACTGATCACAATTATTATGAATCATCCTTCACGGTTAAACAATTAAATATTATTAATTTTAATAAAAAAAAATGTTAGAATAAACTAATCCAATTGTTATTGTTTTTTAACTTGTTTTTTCTTATCTTTACTTTTCCTATTCATCATAATTATTAACAATGTTCAAAACTATTGCTTTAGAAAGCGTTGAGAAGGATATGATCCTCGACAAGCCAATTTTAAATAATTTTGGTCAGGTGTTGTTAGGAGCGGGTGTTACCTTGGAAGAAAAGCATATTCGGCTGCTCAAAACGTGGAATATTGCTTTTATAGACATTGAAGACGCGACTACCCCCGACGAAGATGGCGGCATAAGCGATGAGTTAATCGTTGCAGCGATGCAAGAAATTAAATTACGTATGGATTGGCAGCCGCGTCATCCGCTGGAAGAAAACTTATTCCAAATGGGAGTATTAACTTTGGCAGAGTCAAAAATGAAGAGTAACGCCTGATGGATATCGATAAATTTCTCGACCGCGTCAAAGATTTCCCGACGCTTCCGACAATATTCACAAAAGTATTGGATATGCTTTCTAATCCAAATACG
>JBBRJR010000192.1:0-4907 GCA_038218865.1 Kapaibacterium sp. (SeqCode)
AGCGTTGGATTGTTCGTCAAAAATTGATAAAAAAGTATCTTCTCGGCTTCGTAATGCCGTGCGTCGCTTTGTGGCAGGATCTTACCGAGCATTGTCTCAGTTTGATAGTTCAGCGGGAAAAGGCCATCGATGGCGCCGCATAGAATCATCGCTTTGTAGGGTATTCCGCGGGTTTGTTCAATAGAAGTAATCTTTACGCCCCAGCCCGTTTTCTCCTTTACCTGATACTTTTCGCCAGTTATGGCAATTTTCAGCTTATGGACGAATTCATCTAACTTGATAAGCTTGCCCGAATTTCTTTCCGAAGCAATCGAAGTCAATTCCGCTACTAACGAAGTGAACTTCTCCAGAGCTGCTGCGTCCTTCTCCACTTCCTCCATTAGTCGCAAGTACTCGTTGCTCGGCAATACCCCTTTCTTTTGGCGAATGTCATCGTAGAAACGGAGTATATTGCTCTCGACCGACAGCTTTTCAATTATCTCTCGCTTAATCAGCTCTCCGATTTCCTCGGCAGCGTAAGAACGGTTCTCGATTGCAATTCCCCGGAAGAATGCCGTTAAGTCAGCCTGAGCTTTCTCCAAAGTGCTTATGGCATTTTTCGCCCTGTATAAATCCATTTCGTCGGCGCAGTATTTTTTTAAATCTGAGTAATGTTGCTTGGCAAAGGCGAGCCGCGTCTCTATTCTGTCGAACCAATTATTTTTGCCGCCACGGCGGTTTCCGCCGAATATACGCAGCTTATGCGCCCAAGCCACGAGATTATTTACATTGATTTTGTCCTCGCTGGGAAAACCCAAGTATGAACTTTGCAAGACTTTCAGTACATCTTTTTTGGCGTAGCCACCAATCACCGCATCTAACACCCCGACTAACGCCGTTACCAGCTGCGAATTCGATAAATGATATCTATCTGCTATGAAATACGGAATGTTATTCAAGGAAAATATCTCACGAAACAAAGAGGAGTAAACCTCAGGGGAACGCATGCTCACACATATCTCGCCAACCGGAATGTTTTCTTCTTTTACCAGATGGTGAACTATTTTCGCGATAGTCCTGACCTCATCGACCTCATTTAATGCCCCTAATATCTTCACCGAAGACTCTAAACGCGGGTTGCGTATCTCGCGCTCCGAATTAAACAGCCAACGCCTAAGATACTTCGAGGGATCTGCGTGAATTTCTGACGCTGCGTTCGGAATCAAAGCCAATCCCTCTTCTAATACCGTCCGATTGTTGAACCCGCCACGTATAAGTCTTGCCGCAGTCTCGCGTAAATTGCCAAATAGAGGTCCGTTGAACTCCGTATAATCCAAATTTACTGCCACAGCATGCCGACTATATGAAAAATATGAAATGAAGTCTGCCTCTGGCACCTTAAATTCGCTAAATCCATCGAAAAGCACAACCGTACCGTCGGGGAAGAATTCATCTGGAGGGAAATCGTCCAATGCCCGACGTGAAGGGAAGTGATCGGCTTCCGTTTCTCGCGAAGGATTACTCAACGCAACAGCCTTTCCTAACGTTTCGTTTAGCTCGTACAGCACAGCTGACCTGTCCAGTAGCTTGTCGCCTGCAAGCAATTCGTAATTCTTATATATTTCTGCAATATCACGCAACCGCTTTGGGTCTTTTACGCCACCAAGACGCCTATCCACTCGTTGGTTTGGCTCGAAATCCGCCAAATCATCTATCAAATCTTGCGGGCGAATTCCATCTTCCTTTATTCCATAAATAACGCCCGCTATCCGAGCTACAAGTGCGACTGATACGCTCGTCCTACCAGTTTTTGGCGATCGAAAGAACGCTAAGTCGGACATTTCTATAGCTTCTTCAATCAAAGTTAGATAATATGGCTCTGAAATCAGCCTACCAGCAGCGCTTCCACTCGTCCTGTAGTACAAATCTTCGGCAAATTTTTGCAAAGTAAAGACTTTGGGGCTCTCGCAGGGCTTTTTGTTGTAGGCGAAGAACTTCCTGATGAACTCTTTCTTCAAATGTTCGACAATCCTACCAGTTGGTACAATCAAAACAAAGCCTGACGAATCTCCGCGACGTGCGAATTCATCTAACAAAAGCTCTGAACTAACGGGCATCTTGCTTGGGTCGAACCTTCCATTGTAAAGTAATTGCGGCATATATTTTTTAAATTAAAATAAATAATTAGTTAATCGTTTGAATACTCTCGCTCTCCGAAAATCGCAGTGCCGACACGTACGAAAGTCGAGCCTTCCTCTATGGCAATATCAAAATCATGGCTCATTCCCATAGATAATTCCCTTAAATCAGTATCGAGCGCTTGATTAATCTCATTCAAACAGCCTTTCAACATACGGAACTCGCGGCGAATAGTATTCTCGTCGCTCGAAAAAGTGCCGATAGTCATCAACCCAAGCAATTTTACATTTGGCAAAGCTAAGACCTCCCGAGCCAAATCGACAATCTCAGCCGGCGAAGCACCAGATTTGGAATCCTCCCCCGAAGTATTGACTTGCAACAGAATCGGAATCGTGCGACCTGCTTTGTCAGCTTGTTTGGAGACTTCTTTAGCGAGTTTGATGGAATCGACCGAATGAATCATTGCGGCAAATGGGGCGATATACTTCACTTTATTTGTTTGTAAATGCCCGATATAGTGCCACTCCGGCTGAAAACCTTTTTCCTCGAACGCTTTTTGCTTTTCGATGAGTTCTTGAACGTAATTTTCCCCAAAGATCGTAATGCCGTGCTCGTATGCTTGCAAAAGTACCGACGCCGGATGGGTTTTACTTACCGCAATTACCTTGATGTCTGACGGATTACGAGAAAAAGCGGTCGCAGTAGCATTCTTTTTCGCTTCGATTGCGTCGAAGTTCTCTTTTATGTTGTAATTTTCCATGAAAATTTAGTATTTTTATTGTTAAAGATTATTCAAATTTAACAATTATTTTGTTAAATACCATTATAAATCGTAAAAATATTATGGAAAACCTACTAAATATAGATTTATCGGTGTTTCATTTTCTTAATGGAACGATAGCCAATCCTGTTTTTGATTTTATTATGCCAATTATAACGCGGGGAAGCAATATGTTGCCCGTGTATATTCTTGCTTTGCTGATACTATTTATCAATGGCGGGCGGAAAGGCAAAATTATAGTCGTGTTACTGGTTATTACTATAATTATCTCCGACCAAACCAGCAGTAATTTCTTGAAACAGCTTTTCGGACGCCCGCGACCCTGCCACGAACTAAGCGATTTGCGGCTCTTGATAAACTGCGGCAGCGGCAAATCGTTTCCAAGCTCGCACGCAGTAAACAATTTCGCTCTGGCAATGGTTTTGGCGTGGAACTACCGTAAACTCAGCGGCTATTTCTTTGCGATGGCGGCAAGCGTAGCCTTCTCCCGTGTTTATTGCGGAGTGCATTATCCTCTCGACATCATTGGGGGCGCAATCATCGGTTTGATTATCGGCGCCCTAATAATGATATTCTACGAAGAACTTCCGAAACGATATAAGTCTTTAAAAATATAGGATAAGGGATTGGTAGAATAGGCAAATGTTAGTTTATTTGTAAATCTTCTTTCATTTATAATAATTGAAAAAATATGATTATATTTACAAAAATTATTAATATGTTTGCATTATATGATTAAATGTTTTGTTAAAACAATGTATCAGAAAAAGGAAAGTCTTATGAAAAATAACGGAATAAACAAACTATCTCCGACAATTGTTAGAAATCTGTTTGATACAATTCTTAATCCGCTTTATGATAAGATTTTGTACGTCAATCAACTACTTTCGGAGGGTAATTTAACGTGGGAGCCGTTCAATCATGAACTAATTGATATTGGACCTCTCGCAAGCTACTATGATTTTAGGTATGCTCGCAATTACGAACAACTTATTCAAAACGAGTTTAACGAACTTCTCGATTTAAATGTAGAATATGACCAGAAAAGAAGTGAACTGAATGCCGAATGCAGCAAGCTATTCAAGAAACTAATTGAATCCAAAGAACTAAATAGCCTATTTTATGATAAGATAAACGAATACGAAAAGAAGGGTATGCTTTCTGAATCCGATGCCGCCTATTCCCGACGCATTGAATCCATTGAATGGATAGCAAAATATCTTGTCAATAACATTAAAACTCTTTCGGAATCAAACATAATTCATGGTTTGTGGAATAACGAGTCTGCTATGTTTTTTAAAATTCTTAATTCTGAAGAAATTAGACCAATGAAGCACGAGCTAAACGAAAAATTCAGCTCTTTTCGTGATATTGCTTCCAAAACTCTTACTGCTGTTAGGGAAAAATCAGATGAATTGTCTCTTAAATATGGTGTTCCTATTGTCCAGCTTGCGATTTAAGGTGGATGAATGCAAACTTATAGTAAAGCTATAATTGATACATGTGTCTTAATGGATGCCTTGATGATTAATTTCGTTAGAACACAGGAAAATATTAATTTAGCGAGTAAATGGGAGCATATCATCTTTGGAAATAATGCTGGGTATAAGAAAAACTATATAGAATTTTTGTCAAGCATTAAGACTTTTGTAACAACTTCACAAGTAATCGGAGAACTTCAAGGTCTTGTTAATAGTAAACTTGATTTACAAAAAGCAAGTAAATCTATTTTTTGGAAAAGCTCTGCTGGTTACCTGAAATTTAAGAATCTTGAAGAAGAACTTATCAAAATTATTACCACAACTTTCAATCCTATGCACGAAAGATATGTTTTTGATATTGGATTTATCGATACGGGACTGATAGAACTGGCGAAATCAAGCAATCTACCTATAGTAACTAATGACGAAAGAACTTTGGGCACGCGGGCGAGGGAATCTTTCGGCATAAATATCATTATCCCCATGCATCATTTTATTCATTAGCTATCCATTACTATTATCTACCA
>JBBRJR010000193.1:0-4902 GCA_038218865.1 Kapaibacterium sp. (SeqCode)
GCGATTGAAATCGGTACAAATGAGCCCGGCGAGGTGTTTTTACTTGCCGAGATGGTTGCGCCAACTGCCGGAATTGTTACAAATATAGGTAAAGAGCATTTAGAAAAGTTGATAGATCTGGACGGCGTCGAGATGGAAGAAACAAGTCTTTATGCTTGGCTGCACCGCAAAAAAGGCATTTCGTTTTTAAATTTAGATGATGAAAGAATTGCCAAATATCAAGATATATTGACGAAACGATTTACGTTTTCAACTCATGGGCAAGCAAATTTAGTTTGCAAAGTCGAATTAAATGAGGATTTGCATCCTATTGTAAATGTTGAATTTGATGATATGGAAATTTCAATCAATATGCAAACAATCGGCTTGGCGTCAGCTTTAAATGCCGTTGCTGCTTTCGCCGTGTCGCTGAATTTCGGAATATCGCCCGAGCAAATAAAGCAATCGCTCGAAGCGTTTTCAATTGATAAACACGCCGATTATGCACGAATGATTCTTGAAAACTATGGCAATTTGACGATTTTAAACGACTGCTACAACGCTAATCCTTCATCTGTTTTGATGTCGCTCAAAACACTTTCGCTAATGAAAACAAATAAAAAGAAGTTTGCTGCGTTAGGTGATATGTTGGAAATGGGCGAAGTCGCATTAGCGGAACATTTAGATGTACTAAAAGCGGCATCTCCAATTTGTGAAAAAGTTTACGCCTACGGCGAGCAGATGAAGCGGGCGGCTGAAACATTAAATTTAGAAAATATTTTTATTATAAGTAATTTCGAGGAATTAACTGCTATTTTTGCAGAGAATCAAGAGTCCGCGGTACTTTTGCTCAAAGGCTCACGTGGAATGAAAATGGAGAATTTTATCCGATTACTTAAAATACAATGAATATTAGAATAAAATATTGTTGATATTGAATAAATAACTTGTAGAAGTGAATTATTTTCATTATTATTATATAGATAGATTTTAACAAAAAGAAAATTATTTTTTATAAAGGGAGGCAGATATGAACAGCGAAACAAGCAACTGCAACAGCTCGATGTGCTTTTATTCCATCGAGTCGGCGCTCAAAGCGCCAGAAAGTGTAAAAAAATTGGACCTGCATTTTAAAGACCTAAACGTTTTTCCGGAAGAAATTTTTTCTTTCCCGAATTTAGAAGAACTTATACTTTGGAACAACCAAATTTCCGAAATTCCGACCGAAATTAAAAAACTCACTTCGCTCAAAAAATTAGATTTAAGTGGCAACAAATTAAGTAGCATCCCCAGTGAGCTTACTGAACTTAGCGGGCTTACAAATTTAGTACTCAGCTGGAATTTCATAAACGAATTGCCGAAAACTATTGGTAATTTAAAAAACTTAAAGCAATTGGGGCTAAACAACAACTTGCTCAACTCTTTACCCGAATCCATTGGCGATTTAACAAAATTGCAAGAATTAGTAGTAAGCGAAAATAATTTATCGAGCTTGCCAGCGAGCTTAGGGAATTTGACAGAACTTAAAAAACTACGCGCTCCGGGCAATCATTTGGCTTCTCTGCCCGATTCCATCGGTAAATTAACCGGTTTGGAGAAATTAGAAGTTCACGAAAACAATATTACATCCTTGCCCGAAAGTATCGGTAACCTTAAATCCTTGCAAAAAATCAGACTATATAAAAACTTACTAACTCATCTTCCGGCATCGATTACAGGATTGAATAAATTAGGCAAGCTCTTCCTTTATGAAAATGAATTGCAAGAACTACCCGAGGATTTAGGTAAATTATCCAATCTTGTAGAACTGGATGTTTCCTTTAACGAACTAAAAAGCCTGCCGCAATCAATTCAAGAACTTTCTAAATTGACTAAGGTAAGTTTGACACGCAATGAATTTAGCGCCGACGAAATAAATAAAATTAATACTTTGTTGCCTAAAGCGACAATTAGCTGGAATTAAACGAGGCTGCAGATTTTAGTTTTCTGCGGCAGGTCGTCGGTTGCAGGTAAAAGACAAGGCATAGCCGATGTTGTCCAATAAGTAAATTTCGACAATTTAGCTATAACCAACGAAATCTGAATTTTTCTATATCGCGTAGCGATAATATTATGGTAACAATCAAGTAAAATGCAAGCTGCTTACTCCGTAGGAGTTATATATAATCGCTATGCGATAAATGTATTTTTAATTTTCAAGTGTTACCATAATTAAATCGCTACGCGATAAGATAATTATTCTAATTAAACGTATTTCTATCAAAACATGACTTATCGGGGCAGCCTCCTACATAACATAATCTGCCTTTCCCCTAAAGCCCAAAGCCTATTCTGCTGTTAGTATAAAGGACACGGCATGCCGTGTCCCTACAAAATAAAATCTGCCTTTCCCCTAAAGCCCAAAGCCTATCACTGACCACTGGCAACTAAAAGCTGTTATTTACAAATTTCTTTTGCATTGTTTACAATAACAATATATTAAATGCGTTTAAATATATTGTAATAATTATATTTTTATTAACATTATAAAAAGGAGTTTTATTGGGGGATATTATAAGAAGCTAAAATGCTTCTTCAAGAATTTTGTAAAATAAATTAAGGAGTCTCGAACTCCATGGTAAATTATTCTATTGAAAAGAGCCGAATATTTAAATTCCTATGGCTCAGTATAATTCCGATAATTGTTCTTATATCTATTCAATTTCTTGTAATAGCTGAAGAACGTGATGTAGAAGATAAAACAGTAACGACGATTAAAAATGACAGTAACGACTTCGAAACACAGATTTTAAAAAACGACATAAGCTCCAACTACTTATTCAAAGTAAACGGGAAAGCATCGCATTACGCACATAAGTTTCAAAACAGAAAGACGGCGAGCGGCGAACGATTCGATATGTTCGACAACACGGCTGCCCACAGAAAACTACCTTTTGGAACTATTATAAAAGTAACCAATTTATCGAGCGGACTTTCGACATTGGTTAAAATAAACGACAGAGGCCCGCACATTTCGCGGAGAATACTTGATCTATCATATTCGGCGGCTAAAGAAATCGAAGGATTAGGCTTGCCGCAGATTCAAATCGAAGGCTTTCTTCGCGGAAAGCACAATATAGACAAAGAGTTCAATCAAGACTATGTCTATGCATATTCACTTTCGCAAGATCCAATTTGCGTCCCACGTAACTTGACAAGTATTGTGGATTCTACAACCGACTTCCAACTCGCATTTGATAAATATAAAGAAATTATCAGCACGAAGTCGAAACAGAATACTTTTTTGTTAGTCGATGCCGATAGCAACCCCCGTAGCGAGGTAACATATTATTACATTGCTACCATCGGTAAAACCCAAAGCAAAAAAGGCGATATAACTAAACTTTAACAAAAAAATCCTCCGTTCCCCCACGGAGGATTTTTTTTAATTTCTAATAATTTCATAATCACTCGTCTATACTTTTTTAACTAAATTTTAAAATAAATGAAAAAGACAGACAAGATTTTAACTTTTAATCCTTTCGACGGATCTTTCCTCAAAGAATACACAAAACACACCGAAACCGAAGCCAATCGTATAGCCTCGCAAGCATCAGAGCGATCCATGGAATGGAACAGACGTCCTTTTACCGAAAGAGCTTTGATTTTCCACAAAGCTGCTAAATTGCTGCTCGAACGAAAAAATGAATATGCTGAATTAATCACTCTCGAAATGGGAAAGCCAATCACACAAGCCGTTGCCGAAGTAGAGAAATGCAGCACTGTTTGCGATTATTACGCCGATAATGCCGAAATGTTTTTAGCTGACCGTGAAATTGCTACCGAAGCTCGTAAGTCATTTGTTACATATAGTCCTTTGGGCGTTATTTTTGGAATTATGCCATGGAATTTTCCGTTTTGGCAGGTATTTCGTTTTTTAGTGCCTACCCTTATGTCAGGCAATGCTGCTCTTTTGAAGCACTCGAGCAATACTACAGGTTGCGGTATCGAGATAGAGCGACTTTTGCTGGATGCAGGTTTGCCGGAAAATTTAATGAAAACGCTGGTTTTGGCAGGCTCTGAAGCTGAAGATTTTATCGGCAATATACATATCGCCGCTGTTTCGCTTACCGGCAGTACTTATGTCGGACAGCGAGTAACCGCAAAAGCGGGACAATATCTCAAAAAATGTGTTATGGAATTGGGTGGAAGCGACCCATATTTGGTACTCAATTCTGCAAACGTGAAAAAAGCGGCATCTGTTTGCGCCGCAGCTCGCATGGTCAATAGCGGACAAAGCTGTATCGCGGCGAAACGATTTATCGTAGAAGCCAAAGTTTATGATGAATTTTTGTATGAATTTATTGAACAAATGAAGACCTATCATATGGGCGACCCTTTGTTGCCCGAAACTAAGCTGGGCCCTCAATCTCGTTCGGATTTAAGAGACGAGCTACACGCCCAACTGACAAAAACCCTTGATTACGGCGGCAAATTACTTTTGGGCGGAAACTTGCCCGATGGCAACGGATATTTTTATCCAGCAACCGTGGTTTCCGAAGTCCAACCCGGTATGCCGATTTTTGATGAAGAAACTTTTGGTCCTATAGCCGCTGTAACAAAAGCAGAAACTGAAGATTTAGCTGTTTCGCTATGCAACTTTACGCAATACGGATTGGGTGCGGCAATTTTCACCGAGGATCTTGAAAAAGCCGAATATCTTGCAAAACATAAGATCGATGCTGGCTCTGTCTTCGTTAATAGCGGCGTACGCAGCGACGTTCGCCTACCATTTGGCGGAATCAAGGAATCCGGCTACGGACGGGAGCTTTCCGAGGAAGGCATCCGCGAGTTTGTAAATATCAAAAGTGTAGTGATTGAGTAAAACTGGCCGCACACTGCCTTAGCTGTGCCACCGCGATTCGCGAGGCGATCGAATCGGTG
>JBBRJR010000194.1:0-4855 GCA_038218865.1 Kapaibacterium sp. (SeqCode)
CTTTGGCGAACTTCTTTTTCTAATTCACTCATTTCTGCTATACCGCCAGCGTTGTCGCTGATTGGTCCGTAAGCATCAACGGCGAGTTGGATACCTGTTGTTGCGAGCATACCTACGGCTGCGATTGCTATGCCGTAAAGTCCAGCAAAATGGAAAGAACCTAAGATTGCGAAAGCAATTAACAAAACTGGGATAGCAGTACTCATCATACCTGTGCCTAAGCCCGCGATTATGTTTGTTGCGGAGCCAGTTAGCGATTGCTCGGCAATCTTACGCACGGGTGGCTTGCCGTATCCGGTATAGTATTCGGTTACAAATCCAATGCCTGTGCCTGCTGCCAGCCCGATAATTGTTGACAGGAATATGCCGAACGAGGTTATTGTAAATGTTGTTTCATATAATAAATCAAAATATACCCATTTTTCGGGAAGAATTGCTGTTATGATAAAGTAAGAGGCAATTATCATCAATACGCCGGCTAATAAAGTACCAACGTTCAGCGCTGTTTGAGGGTTTCCGTTTTCTTTTACTTTAACAAAGAACGTTCCGATAATAGAAACGATTATTCCGCCAGCGGCTAAGAAGAGTGGTAGCACAACGGCGCTCAATCCACCAAAGTGTGTCGCTTGAAATTCAGGCACGGCAAAAAATGATGCGCCTAAAACCATCGTTGCAATGATCGATCCGACATAAGATTCGAAGAGATCGGCGCCCATTCCAGCGACGTCGCCGACGTTATCGCCGACATTGTCTGCTATTGTAGCGGGATTCAGCGGATGATCTTCGGGAATGCCCGCTTCGACCTTACCAACCAAGTCTGCCCCGACGTCTGCCGCTTTTGTATATATACCGCCGCCTACGCGTGCGAACAAAGCTATCGATGAAGCGCCGAAAGAGAAGCCTGTTACGACGTTTACGACTTTTATAAGAGCGTCGTAGGAGCTTGCTCCGTCGAACATTCCGTTAAATATGATGAATAATGTGCTTAAACCAAGCACGCCCAATCCAACGACGCCCATTCCCATTACTGAACCGCCGGTAAAGGCGATTAAAAGAGCGGAATTCAAGCTTTTGCGAGCGGCATTCGTGGTTCGTACGTTAGCTTTCGTTGCTACTTTCATTCCAATCAAGCCTGCGAGCCCCGAGCAGAACGCTCCGATGATGAATGATAGCCCTACGAAATAGTGAGAGTTAGTTGAAGTAGCGCCTTGGAAGGTTAAAAGTACAGCGACGATTATTACGAAGATAGCGATGACCTGATATTCAGCCTTGACGAACGCCATAGCTCCATCAGATATTGCTTTGGCAATCTTTATCATTCTTTCGTTGCCCGGATCTTGCTTTGCGACCCATTTAGCGCGCACGTAAGTAAAGAGTAATGCCAATAGCCCTGTTATAGGGATAGAAATGAGTAGTGAATCCATTGTTAAACCATAGATAGTTAGAAATATGTTAAGTGAATTTTAGTCTTTTTTCAAATTTAACTTGTTTACGAGAGAACAAAAAGTATATATTTTTTCTTTGTAAATATTTAAAACAGCAAAAACTTAATTTTTATGTATATGTGAAAAAAGTAATATAACTTAATTTTTCATTTATTTCCAATGTTTTTTTTATTTTTTATTCTTTTTGGAAAAAATTTAAGATTGCTTGGGCTTGCTTTTCGTTTACGAACTCTTTCAAAGTGCCTAAGTCAGCGTTTTTTACATTTTCGACAGAGCCTAAATTGATTAAAAGTTTTTTCGCAGTAGTTTCGCCGATGCCAGAGATGTTTGTAAGCTCTGTTTGGAGCGTCCGCTTATCTCTAAGCTGGCGGTGGAACGTGATTGCAAAGCGGTGTGCTTCGTCCCGCAAGTTTTGAATTAGCCTCAAACTACTCGATGTTTTTGGCAAAAGCAGAGATTCTTTTTCCCCAGGGAAAAATATTTCTTCCAATCGCTTTGCCAGTCCTATAACCGTAACTTTGTCAATTATACCTAAGTCTGTAAGTATTTTTACTGAGGAGGAAAGTTGTCCCTTACCGCCGTCGATTACGATTAAATCGGGCAATTGAGCGTTTTCCTCGACTAATCGCTTGTACCGGCGATGGACGACCTCTTGCATAGCGGCAAAGTCATTGTTGCCCTCGACGGTTTGAATTTTGAATTTGCGGTAGTCAGATTTTTTTGGCTTTCCGCCCTCGAAAACTACGAGTGAGGAGACAAGTTCTGTGCCTTGTATGTGTGAATTATCGAAGCATTCGATTCTCATCGGCGGCTTTTTCATGTGCAAATCCCTTTGTAGTGCTATTACGGGATGGGGGAGGGCTTGGTCTCGTTTTGAAATTGCTAAAAGATGGTCTCCGAGCAAGTACTCAGCGTTTGAGTTGGCTAAGTCAACGATTTTTCTTTTATCCCCGAGCTTTGGAATTTGCACAGAAATGGATTTGCCGCGCTTTTTGCCGAGCCAATCCAAGATATATTCGAGCTGTTCGGCTTCATTAGGCAAAAATATTTCTTTAGGAATGAAGTCTGTTTCCATATACCACTTTTCAATAGTTTTTTGGATGATTTCCTCATCTCTTTCAAGCTCTGCATTTTTGATAATATAGTGCCGTTTGCCTATTAACTTGCCGTCGCGAATTTTCAAAACGACCGAGCAGGCGAAATCTTCTTTTTTGGCGATTCCAAAGACGTCTCTGTCGAGTAAATCGGGCGAGATTACTTTTTGCTTTGAGGTGAAATCGCGTAGAGCATTCAAGCGGTTGCGCATTACTGCCGCTTTTTCGAATTTCATATTTTCAGAATAGGAATTCATCTCGCTTTCGAGCTGCTTTTCTAAGTCATGCGTCTTGCCTGTCAGTATTTGTGCCGCCATTTTTACGTTCTGGTTGTACTCTATTTGAGAGATTAACCCTGCGCAAGGACCTTGGCACTTCTTGATATGATAATCTAAACACACTCTGAACTTCTTTTTGTCGATTGCTTCGGGCGTTAAATTCAAATCGCAGCTTCGGACTTGGAATATTGTTCGCAGGGCGCGTATTAGATACTTAATAGTCCGCACTTCTGTAAAAGGTCCGAAGTATTTTGAGCCGTCGCGTATTACTTTTCGAGTAGGAAATATTCTTGGAAACGGCTCGTTTGTGATTCTGATATAAGGATATGACTTATCATCGCGAAGTAATATATTATATTTGGGCTTCAATGACTTAATCAAATTGTCTTCGAGCAGTAGGGCTTCGGCTTCCGAATCAACGAGTATGAGTTCCAAGTCTCTAATCTTGCCAATCATTGCTTTTGTTTTAGCGTCTTGAGGTTTTCCTTTTTGAAAATACGAACGCACGCGACTACGCAAATTCTTTGCTTTGCCGACATAAATTACTTTGCCTGTATCGTTTTTAAATTGATATATACCGGGCTTTGTCGGCAAATTTTCTAATTTATCCGCAATCTCTTTTTGGCTTAAATCTATATTATCGTTGAATTCTTCGCTGTTCATCGTATTTATTGTTAGAATAAAAAACTCACAGACGAAACAAAATTGATAAATTGATAAAGGATTCTTCCAAAACATCAAAAAATATTGATATTTACCAATAAAAAACAAAAAAAACAGTCTTTTGAACATATAAAGTAATAAAACGGTTGAAATGAAAGAAGTATCAGACAAAAAAGAGTTCTCGACGAATTTGAAATCATTCACTTGGGTAGGCTATATTTTAGTAGCTTTCGGCATTGTTTATTCTGTAAGTTCATATTTTGCTTTGCTTGCTCGCGGTCAAGACCCGGCGAAGGCTTTTAGCGGCGGCGTTATTGCTTTGATTTTTGCCGGATTTTTTTTCTATATGGGAACAAAGAAAAGAAGATTTATATTTATGGCTGACCGTTTTGAATATAAAACAAATAAAGTAATCTATACTGAGCAATATGCTAATATTGATTACATTAAAACATTCAAAGAGAAAGATAAAGAAACCTCGCATTTGCTTTTTTTAACCCAAAACGGCTCTGAGCAAAAGCTTTCCTCTGCTTTTTTAAGCACGGAGTTAGTTAAAAGCGTGTTTTTGGAGCTTTACTCGCGAACAAAAAGCAAGCCTGAGATTGAAATAGAAGATGAACTCAACTGGCTTGGAGCTGAAACGAAGCCAGCGGATTTACCAATGGATGATGTAAATTCTTAGATGACATTTACAAATTTATTATTGAATAAAACTTAAAATTGGATAATTAAGATATGCAGCCGGGTAAAAAAATTTATTTTTTTTCAGATGTACATTTAGGATTTTTCGAGCGAAAGAAAGACGCCGCAAGAGAAGACGTTTTGCTGGCGTTTTTGGATTCTATCAAAAATGATTGCTCCGAATTAATCATTGCGGGGGACTTGTTTGATTATTGGTTTGAGTACAAAAGCGTCATTCCGAAATATTTTTACCGCACTCTGGCCAAACTGAAAGAGTTGAAATTGAGCGGAATTAACATCGAATACATTATGGGCAACCACGATTTCGGACATCTTGACTTTTTCGAGGAAGAACTGGGAATCATTGTAAATCGGCAAGACATAGTCCGCGAATATTTCGGCAAAAAGTTTTATATTTCACACGGCGACGGCAAAGCCTACAACGACGGCATGTATCTTTTGCTTCGGCGAATATTAAGGAACAAAGCCTCACACTGGCTTTTCAATCGTCTGCATCCAGATTTCGGCATCGGGATTGCGTCCAAAAGTTCACAAAAGAGCCGCTCCTTCACAAAAACGAAAAACTACGGCGAGCGCGAAGGAATGATTGACTTTGCAAAAGCAAAAATAGAGGAAGGGTTTGATTATGTTATAATGGGTCATCGCCACATAGCAGACAAAATGGACTTTGGCA
>JBBRJR010000195.1:0-4744 GCA_038218865.1 Kapaibacterium sp. (SeqCode)
CCTGCTCCAATTGAGTTTCGACGATGTCGGGATTGATTCTTGCCAAAAGCTGCCGTCCGCGAACAGTATCGCCTTCGCGTACGCCCAAAAACATGACTTCGCCAGAAGTTTGCGAGGATATACTTACTTCCGTTTCCGGCTCAATTTTTCCTATAGCCGATACCGTCTGCGTTATAGTCCGAGTTTCTACGCCAGCAACAGAAACGCTTACTGAATCATCTTTCTTTCCCCAAAACATCATGCCCAAAACGATAAGCAATATGACAATCACAACAATACTGATTATCAGCGGCTTTTTATTTGTTTTTTTCTTTCCCATAACAAAAAAATCCAATTTTTATTAATATTCAAATTTAATCTATAAATTCATTAATCTATAAATTCATCTCTATAAAATACAGCGGTTCCGGCAACCCTGTCGTGCAATGCCATCTTACTCTGCGAAATAGTAAGGAAAAACCCTGCAAGTACTATAATCCCAATAATTGAACCCAGCGTCGTAAATAATTCCAAATTTGTCAAAAGATAGAGCGCAGTAAATAAATAGGAAGCATTTTTGGTAACGAAGCGGATAAGTAATTGCATCATGTTTGCCTGATGCCTGTCGGCTGATCCTATTTTTATTCCCAAAATCATTTTCCCCAAAGTAGCAGCAAAAAAGACTTCCATCGAATAGTAAAGCGTGCCTATCGCCAAAGTAAGCGGCGTTATCCTCAAAGATAGCTTTGTCATAACGACTTCCATTTCGCCCGGGTTGCTCATCGTCGCAGTCCAGTCGATTCCCATCGCTATGTCCCATATGCCAAAGATAAAAAGTGCAAAAAGAAATATAATCATGTAAAATGTAAAATCCAAAACAGCTGCTCCCAAACGGCGTCCAAAACCAACGCGGAATTCTTCTATGGTCGGCATTTCGCCGTAATCCGGCATCATATTGATATATCTTTCTTGGTCGCTTTGTGGCAAATTAGTATCTTCATTCATAGCGTTTTTACTCCTTTTTAATTATTATTATTTTAAAAATATATTCGAGAATTTTTATTATTATTTGATAAAAAAATTATTTATAAATTGTTCCTAAAGCAAATTTTATATCATTTCGACTTCGAACGTAATTATAGACGGCATTTATCTGATTTATTTGAGCGGTAATAAGTTGCGTGGCAGCCAATATTAAATCATTAGTTGTAGCGGCGCCCACCTGCATTCTCTCGTTCGTACTGTTGTAATTTTGCTGTGCCGAAAATACAGTTTTTTTCGAGATTTCAACTTGCTTTTCAGCCGACTGCAAATTTAAATATGATATTTGCACACTCGAGCGAATATTTTGTTCCAATTTCAAAAGCTCGACATCGTTTTGCTCCAATGCGAATTTCATGTTTTGCACTTGCAAATCAGTCGAAAAATTACTGAAAATAGGAACAGTAAAATTCAATCCAAAATAGTAATTTCCTTGGTCGAATTTATTAAAAGCATCATTAGCCCATCGCCAATCCGCAGATGCAGAAAGCATTGGGTAGTACGAGGAATTAGCCATCCGCAGTGAAAAATCCGCCGCTTTGGCACGCAATTGTGCTGCTTGGTAGTCCATGCGATTGTCGAGAGCAGTTGCAATTGCATTAGGGAAGCTGCCGATTTCTCCTTTGAAATTTTCTAAATCCAGATCCTCAGCGCGCGAAGGTATGCTCGTAGCGTCGAATTCGACTGTCATATCTGGTGCAAGCCCCATAATTGTTAGAAGGCGAGCTTTAGAGGAATTCAGTTCATTCTCGGCATTTATGAGTTCTATCTCTTTATTGCCTAAATCGGCTTCTTGTGCATAAACAGAGGTTATCGGCAAAACACCTGCCTCGTAACGAGCTCTGGTACGCTCCAAATCTGATTTGGTTAAATCAATATTTTCTTGGCGTATGCGAACAATTTGCGTTGAGCGAACGACATTAATATATTCATTATACGCATCTAAATACACAATTTGAATCATTTGGTCCAAGCTGAGCTTGGAGGCTTTGAGCGAGCTTTGCGCCCGCGAGTAATTGGCTTCTCTGCTGAATCCGTCGAAAATTGCCAAATTAGCACCCAAATTCATTGAATAATAATCGTTGCCGGGCGAGATAACCCCAGTTTGGCGATTGTTCAGTTGCCTTTGGTAGCCGGAAGTAAAATTTATGTTAGGCAAATACCTGCCAAAAGCATTTTTCATATCCACTTCCGAATAATCAACGCTCGCTTGGTTAAGCCTTAAATCATAATTGTTTCGTAATGATGTTTGTAAAACCTCTTGTAAATTATATATTTTTGATTTATCCGAAATTTGCGCTCCGAGGCTCGAAATACCGAAAAACAGAATAAAAATAAACCAATATGTTTTAAAACTCATCGCCGAAACTCCTTTTTCATTTTTTATAACTGATATACGAAAAAGAATTAAATAAGTTGCATTTTTTTATTGGTGGGCGTTAAGTTGAAGGCTGTGGGCGGTAGAAAAGGCATCCAACACAGATTTTCTTGATGTAGGGACACGGCATGCCGTGTCCGTGTTGTGCAAATGGGGAAATAACCCCCATTCCTTCTTCGTTGGTTTCGATACGCTCCGCTACTTGAGCCAGCGGAGAAGCTTCTAAGCCAGATGGCGTCCACCTTCGAGGTGGACGCCATCTAAAAATGCTCCATAGGGAACGTAAGAAACAGCTACGTCGCTCTAATACCGATTGAGCAACAAATTTTCTACTAACATTACACATCTACGATGTTGAAGGGGCTTCCATACCCTGAGGGTAAAATGCCTATAACAGAAGTCTGCTTTAACATTAATTTCCAACCTTCCGAAAGCGACAGGCCCTTCGGAAGATTTTGTGTTTTTGGAATTAGCCGAAGGTTGATACAGCAAGGACACGGCATGCCGTGTCCCTACATAATCATAAAGTCCATGTTAGGGACATTCATGAATTGCCCTAACGTATTTGGGCGAACAGCCGTTCGCCCCTACGAATCCACTTTTTTGACTTTCCTGATGCCTAAAGCCTGACGACTACTTTAGATTTCAGGGCCCTTGGAGGTGTGGAACATCTGGATGCTATCAGCCCAACGCCCATTGCCTTCCCAGCCTTTCACCGATAACTAATAACTGATAACCGATAACTAACTAAAAGCTTCTTTCAAACAATTCAGTTATTGCTTTTTTCGCATTTTCTTCTAAAAATCTCGTGCCGGTGCCGCAAAAATGATTGTCTGTTATCATTACATTTTTTTCGACTACCCAATTAGATCTGTCCCAGCTGAACCATTGGTTCTTCGCTTGGTCGAAAACATATAGCGGTTTGTTGCAAATTTTTGCAAATTCAGCGCCCCAGCCAGTACCGCCTTTGATTGTGTTGTCAGGTAAAATTTCACCTATGACAAATATTTGACGGCTGTTGTTAATCTGATACCAAATTGTTTGCAAAATTTTACGGATAGTTTCTGAATTCGAGTACTCGCGGTTAAGTAATTTCGACACATAAATTAAGCTAATATCGCCGTTTTTCAATTCCTCATGTGTTAAAATCCTGATACCACGCGTACGTTCGACCTGTCTTCCCTCAAAAGAAAAATTGACCTCGTCGATGCCGTATTTTTCTGCCATAGAACCGAAAAACGTTTCAGCTCCTTGAGCCGCGCCGGAAAATAGTATAACTTCTTCTTTTTTCACTCTTCACCTAAAAATATATAAATTATTACCAATAAATTTCACAAGTTTATACGAAAGTAGAGAAATATTAGTGTAAGAGGCGACAGGTGGTAGGCGTTGGGCAACGGACAACCTTTCTTTCCCGCTACCTGACTACCTGATACCTGATACCTGACTACCTTACTTCTTCTTTTCTACATGCATAGTCAATTGCAATTTCAAGCTCTCGATTTCATCGCGTAAATCAGCCGCCAGCTCGAAGTCCAAATCTTTTGCGGCGTTTTTCATTTCGCTCGTCAGTTGAACTATTAGTTCCTCTCGCTGCTCTTGTGTCATAAATTTTATAAGCGGCTGGGCAGCTTTTTTGTGCTTTTTGGCTAATATTTCTTCTTTCTGCTTTGTACGCGTTGCCGATATATCCGCCACAGAGGTAGAATTAAGTATCTCTTCGAGCGATTTATATACCGTTTTGGGGTCAATTCCGTGCAATCGATTATACTCGCTTTGAATGGCGCGACGGCGGTTAGTCTCGTCTATCAAAGCCTGCATTGAGCGAGTGATCCTGTCGCCGTATAGTATTACCAAACCATTGACATTTCTCGCTGTGCGTCCGGCTACCTGCAAAAGCGAGCGTTCGCTACGCAAAAATCCTTCCTTATCTGCATCCAAAACGGCGACCAGAGCTACTTCTGGCAAATCCAGTCCCTCGCGAAGCAAGTTCACGCCGACCAATACATCGGTGTCGCCCAAACGCAAGCCGCGTATGATGTCCACCCGTGCGAGCGAATCTATATCCGAATGAATATAAGCTACTTTAATTTTTACGTTTTGCAAATATTCAGCTAAATCCTCCGCCATTCGCTTTGTCAGCGTCGTTACCAGCACTCTGTGTCCATCAGCTATGCGAAGCCTGATTTCATGTATCAAATCATCAATTTGATTGCTCACGGGGCGTACGCTTATCTGTGGATCCAGCAAGCCTGTCGGGCGGATTACCTGCTCGACGAAGACGCCGTCGCATTTCTCCATTTCGTAAGTGCCGGGAGTAGCGCTTACGAAAACAACTTGATTAAC
>JBBRJR010000196.1:0-4735 GCA_038218865.1 Kapaibacterium sp. (SeqCode)
TAAAATCTTTATTTAAATGAACGTCAAAATTAAAAGGATAAATCCTGATTTCAGTGATTTACCGTTGCCTTCTTATCAAACAAAAGGTTCTGCCGGTATGGACTTAACGGCTGCCATCGATAAATCAATCACCCTTGCAGCTGGAAGTACTTCCTTAGTACCTACTGGACTTGCTATGGCTTTGCCCGAAGGATTTGAGTGCCAAGTGCGATCTCGCAGTGGACTTGCTGCTAAGTACGGCATATTTGCCCTAAATGCTCCCGGCACGATAGACAGCGATTACCGCGGCGAAATAAAAGTTATTTTGTCCAATTTCGGCTCGGAGCCATTCGTTATTAATCGTGGCGATAGAATAGCTCAAATTGTCATTGCTCGCTACGAGCAAGTTTGCCTCGAATTAACCGAAGAACTACCTGAAACATCTCGTGGCTCGGGAGGTTTCGGCAGTACAGGAATTTAATTATTATAAACTTTAGAGAATTTCTAATGATTACAAAAAAATCTTTTTTTTATTTTATATTTGCTTTATTTTTGCTGTTGCCGATAGCCTCGCCAGCAGACAGCACAAAAGCTTCATCGCCCGATACATCACAAATATCAGGCGACAGCTCACGGCAAGCCGAGAAGCAACAGCCTGCTCGGCAATCCCGAAGTATTTTTTCAAAGGAATTAGCAAGCCCTTATCATTCAATTAAAAACTTTAAGCTGAATTTATCGGCTGATGTCAATAAGCCAGAACTTGCAGCTAAATCGCTCAAATTTGATAATGGCACAAAAGCGCAAAAATCCATTGAGCTTACGAAAAAGCTCAAAGAAATATTCAAAGGCTACGGGTTGATAATTCATCTCGAGGATTATCCACGCGATAAAAATCACATGGATTCGACGGAATTAAAGCATGTATTTATTCCCTTTACAAACTATCCTGAAATTTATCTTGAAAAATACGGCAATGATTGGAAATTTTCTGAAGAAACAGTGGGGCTAATCGAAAGTATGCACTCTGAGATATATCCCGTTACCGTTGATGCTATTACTAAGTCCATGCCCGATTTTTTACTAATTAACTTTCTCGGTTTACATCTTTGGCAATACGTCGGAGTGGCAATTTATGCAGCTTTGGGATTATTTCTTTTTTATCTATTGTCATTTGTATTTGGCAAAGTAATTCTCGCTATTATTAATAAATTTCACAAAAACTTTTTCGGCGATGATTTTGTAAAATCCGCTGCTAAGCCTGCAAGTATATTGGTTGTAAGTCTTTTAGTATATAAATTTTTGCCCATACTGGCTCTGCCGTTTAATCTTAATATAGTGCTAATCTATTTCTTAAAGATATTTATCCCGCTAAATGTGATTTACATCCTTATTAAATTCATAGACTTACTAAGTATTATTTTCTCCAGATTAGCTGCTAAAACGATTAATACCATCGATGATCGCTTGGTGCCATTTGCTCGCAAAGCGCTTAAAGCACTTATTATTGTGCTTGGTATTTTCTACATTTTAAAAATATTCGAAATAGACATAACGCCACTCATAGCCGGTGTTTCTATTGGTGGTTTGGCTTTTGCTTTGGCTGCCCAAGATACAGTGAAAAATATATTTGGTTCTTTTACAATTTTTACCGACCAGCCATTTAATCACGGCGATTGGATTATTTTTAAAGATGGCGAAGGCATGGTCGAAGAAGTCGGCACCCGCTCTACAAGAATAAGAACTTTTGCCAATTCACAAATTACCATACCCAACGGCAGACTTAGCGACATGACGATTAACAATATGGGGCGCCGGAAACTCCGCCGCTGGACTACTAATGTTGCAGTTACTTACAACACGCCGACAGACAAAATTCAAGAATTCGTCGAGGGCATTAGAAATATTATCGATGAAAATGAAACAACTGTAAAGGACGGTTACCACGTGTATTTGAACAGTTTTGGAGATTTCTCGCTCAATATACTAATATACCTTTTCTTTGACGTTCCGGATTGGGCTGCTGAGCTTACTCAGAGGCACGATATGATGATGAAAATCATCAAATTAGCAGAAAGCATCGAAGTAGAATTTGCATTCCCAACGCAATCACTACTTATCGAGCAATTGCCTGAGCTTAGAATCGGAAAATCAAATGAAAATTCTAATTGATGTGGGCTTCTTTATTTGAGTCGTTTTTATTTAACTTTTTGAAAAATTATGCAAAATTTTAATTATTTTTTTCGTCTATTCCAAATTGTAAATAAACTATTGTTATCAAACGATTTGAAATTTTGATAAATCGTTTAAATAAAAGACATCGATGGATAAACCAATAATTGAAATTCGCGATTTACATAAATCATTCCGCTCCGAGCATGTACTCAAAGGTATAAATTTGGATATATACTTAGGCGAGATTTTATCTATCGTCGGCGGCTCAGGTTGTGGAAAAACTACGCTTCTAAGGTGCCTCAATGGACTCGAAATCTTCGATAGCGGCAGCTTACGTATCGCCGATTTGTCCCTCCGAAATAATTCAAATGATCAAGCCAAGCCAGCAACAATCGACCTCACTGGTAGCTCTTTGCTTAACATTTCCAAAAATGAAATCCATGATAATGGCTACATAAATTTGAATGGTTTAAGCGAATCCGAACTCCGAGCCATCCAATACAAGGTGCGTGAAGAGGTCGGTATGGTCTTCCAGAGTTTTCATTTGTTTCCACATCTGGACGTATTGAGCAACGTAACTCTTGCTCCGATAAACGTAAAAAAATTGCCTAAGCGCCAAGCACAAGAATTAGCCGAAAAGATGCTCGACAAGGTCGGCATGCTTGCCTACGTCAAACGCAAGCCTTATCAGCTTTCCGGCGGGCAATCCCAACGCGTTGCAATTGCGCGAGCTTTGGCAATGAATCCAAAAGTAATGCTTTTCGACGAGCCTACCTCCGCTCTGGATTTAAATTTGACACAAGAAATAATGGAGGTACTGAAAAATTTACACAAGGACGGGATGACGCAAATCATTGTTACACACGACATTAACTTCGCTCGCAACGTCTCTACTTTTGTAGCTTATATCGAAGAAGGCAAAATAATAGAAAAAGGAGCGCCCAGCGAATTATTTGATAATCCGCAAGACGCTCGCACGCGTAAATATTTAAGTCTTTTATTCTAAAAATCAACTATTTCGCTTTATCAACGGCAGCGTAATTGTTATAATATTTCCCTCTTTGCCGCCAAATGTATCAACCGCTATAGTTCCATTCATACGGCGAATAAGCGATGCTGCCTTTGCTAAATTGCTTATGACATCCATTTGGTCATATTTCAATGTATCAATTATTTTACTTGAGTTATTTCTATAAAGTTTGATCATCTCAGCAATAGTCTCATTACCGGGTCCCAAAATTTGTATTTCTGTCGCGCCTTCGTAAGGATTTTCTTGTACAACGACTTCCAAAGAAACCCCATCCATATCGCCCAAAAGTGAATCCAAGGCAAATGTCATAGACTTCTCCAAAAGCAGCGGACTGACCAAAGCTGATGGCGTAGTTCCTTGTGTGTCGATGTTAAGCTCTATTTTGTGCTTTCCAGTGCTGTGCATGTAATCCTTCAATGCCGCTTGAAGAGTAGGCTCAACCTTTGTGTTCACAAAAGCATCCAGCGAGGATTCGCCTTGCTCAATCGTCGCATCGACTATATCGGAAACAAATGTAAATATCTCTTCCGAACTTTGCTCAGCATAATTCAAGTATGACATTTCTTCTTCTTCGTTGTCATAAATCTTATTGGACAGTAATTGCAAATAGCCGATAATACCCGTTAGCGAATTGCGGAGCTGGTGGCTTAGTTTTATCATAAAAAATGATTTCGAGTGACTGGCTTCCATGGCAAATTCGCCGGCAAGTTCGATTTGCTTGCGTTTTATTTCGGCTTCGGCTTCGGCGATTTTCTCAAGCGTTACGTCGCGACCGATAGCATAGATAAGTCCGTCATTGCGAGAGATCGTGAGGCTCCAATTGACCCAGACAACGTCGCCATTAGCTGCTATGAGCTTGACGTCCATCTTCTGCGTTAATTCATTCCCCGATGTTGCTACTATTTCTTTGAAATATTCATAATCTCTTTGCTCCAAGAAAATCACGTCGAATGGCTTGGCAAGAAAATTACCAACGCTGTAGCCTAACATATCATGCACAGCAGGATTGACCGATTTCCAATTGCCAGAGAAATCCATAACTCCGATAATATCTTTCGTAGCTTCCAAGATGCGACGCTGCGAACGAGTCATGCGTTCAGCCATATCTTCGGCACGAGCGCGGCTGGTTATCACCGAAACTATAAAAGCAAAAAATAGAAAACTTGACAATAAAGCTCCGATGAAAGAAATTGTCGGGATATATGCTTGGAATTTACCACCGAAATCAGGCATTGTACGGAACGTTCCATAGAAAGTTTTATCTGCAATTTTAAATGGCACTTTTTCTTCAAAAAGTGGCGTGTAACCGGTGTTAGTTATTTCGTCATAATTTTTTGATTTAAAAATAACTTCTTCTTTTCCGTTTTCAATTTGAGAATAAGTAAAGATTACAGTAGAGTCAGTCGGGAAAAACTCGCCATTGCTGCCGCGAAGTCCTGTATTGAAAAACTGTGCTACTCCAATCTCCAAAACGAGCGACGCTTGGAAATTATTCCGCTTTTTCTGAGGTGTATTAACCTCACTATCTCTCTGATAAATTGGCTTAATAAGGCA
>JBBRJR010000197.1:0-4722 GCA_038218865.1 Kapaibacterium sp. (SeqCode)
GAAAACCGAAGAACCTCACCCTAGCCCTCTCCAAAAATGGAGATGGAGGAAGAAGTTATTGTAATATAATGATTTGCAAGCTAATCTTTTACTTTGTCTTTGGCTAATCCTAATTTCGGGCGAACGCCGTTCGCCCCCTACGGCACAATGCAGATGCTAAAAACTTTCTTAATCATTCTTAATCCAATAAATCAGGTTAATCAATGGTTCAGAAATTGCATTTCCTAATGCCCACAGCCCAAAGCCTTTCTTCACTGGAAACCGAAAACTGACAACTGGAAACATTCTTTCCTAATGCCTAATGCCCACAGCCTCTACTTATCAAACACCATAGATAGCAGTGCCATGCGAACGTATAAGCCGTTTTGAGTTTGGCGGAAATACGCAGCGCGAGGGTCATTGTCCACAGCTGGCGATATTTCTACCGAGCGTGGCAGCGGGTGCATTATAATTGCATCAGACTTCATCTTTTTCAGCACTTTGGCATCGATATTATATTGCGACAAATCCAAATGTTGATTGCTCAATCTATCTCTGTCAATGCGCGTTTGATAAACTACGTCGAGCCGACTGATTATTTTGTCAGATGAATTGGACAATTCGTAGGCTATGCCTTTTTCATCCAAATGCTCCAAAATATCCGATTTTATTTGCATTTCATCAGGTGCGATAAAGTAAAGCTTAGTTCTGTCGAATTTACTTAGCAAATAAGCCAGCGAGCGAGCGGTACGACCATTGTCCAAAGCGCCGATAAACGCCACGCTAAGCCCGTCGAGCGTTTTGCACTCGTGAGCTATAGTATATAAATCGAGCAAAGCCTGCGTTGGGTGTTGCCCACCTGAGCCGTCGCCAGCATTGACAATCGGCACAGTCGAAATCGCAGCAGCACGCTTAGCGCCGCCTTCTTCGTGGTGGCGAATGACGATTGCATCGCAATAGTTTGCTATGATTTGGATTGTGTCTTCCAAGCTTTCGCCTTCAATTTCCGAAGAAAATTCTTGCGCCTGCTCGGTCGTCAAAACCTTCCCGCCAAGGCGAAACATAGCCGCTTCGAAAGAAAAGCGAGTACGCGTGGACGGGTTGTAGAAAAGCGAAGCCATAATTTTATTATCATAATCACGAGTTCCCCCGCGAGATACGATTTTTTTCATAAGCTCGGTACGTTCGAAAAGCTCCATTATTTTTGGAACTGTAAATTGTTGGGATTCTACGATATGACGCATAAATTTTATCCTTGAATTATTTTTTACAAATATAATAAATTATTTTGAAATATGAGTACCGGCTTTTTCTTCGAGTGCGTCCATCAAGCATTCGAAGGACGTAATAATTGCTTTTTTGCCGCCGCGTTTGATAAAATTAATGACAGATTCCACTTTTGGTCCCATGCTCCCAGCAGGGAATTGTCCCATGTCGTAGTATTTTTGCAGTTCTTCGGTCGTAGTAAAGCGAAGTCCTTTCATATCAGGTTTTTTGAAATTAACATAAACCTGATCGGCATCGGTCGAAATAATAAATAAATCGACGCCAAGCTCAGCAGCTAACAATGCGCTCGAGCGGTCTTTGTCGATTACGGCTTCGGAGCCTATGATATTTCCGTCCGGCATTTTGATAACGGGGATACCGCCGCCGCCCAACGCGATAGTAACAATGTCCAAATCAATTATCTTTTTAATCACTTCGAGCTGCAAAACTTCCTTCGGCTCTGGCGAAGCAACTACGCGGCGATAGCCACGAGATGCGTCTTCGACTATGTCCCAGCCCAATGTTTTTTTCTTTTGGGCAGCAACCGTTTTGGTATAAAAGGGCCCGATAGGTTTGGTCGGATTTTTATAAGCGGGATCTTCTGGATCGACGGCAACCATAGTCGGCACGATTGTAACGAGTTTGTCTATGCCCGCAGCTTTTAGCTCAAATTCAAGCGCTCGCTGCAAAAGATAACCAATCTCCGATTGCGTTGTAGCGACGCACATATCGAGCGTATGACTATAAACTTCGCCCGCTGCCCGCTCAGACCGCAAAAGAGCCGCGCCGGCTTGGGGCCCGTTGCCGTGTGTTACCACGACATGCCAGCCCCTTTTAATCATTTCAGCTATAGATTTCGCCGTAGCGTGAGCGTTGTGTAATTGCTCGTCTATAGTTCCACGTTCGCCGGCACGGATAAGTGAATTTCCACCGACGGCTATTAATGCTTTTTGAGACATAATAACCTCTTTTTGTTGTGTGAATTATTTTTTCATTAATTGATACATGATTGCTTTTTGTGCATGCAAGCGATTCTCTGCTTCGTCAAATACTACTGAATAGCCAGCATCGACAACGGCGTCTGTAACTTCGTCGCCACGGTGAGCAGGCAAGCAGTGCATAAAGAGAGAGCCGTCGCGAGTCAATTTCATCAATTCTTCATTTACTTGGAAAGGCATAAATATTTTTTTGCGTGCTGCTGTTTCAGCTTCTTGTCCCATCGAAGCCCAAACGTCTGTATAAACCACGTCAGCGCCCTTTACGCCTTCTTCGGCTGTGTGAACGACTTCGATTTTTGCACCTGTTGCTTTGGCAGCTTCGGTAGCTTCTTGCCATGCAATAAGATTCGGCTCGAATCCGCGAGGGCAAGCGATAGTAACGTCCACGCCCAAACGAGCGCCTGCATCCATAAGCGAGTGAGCAACGTTATTGCCATCGCCGACGTAGCATAGCTTTAAGCCGTCGAATTTGCCTTTGTGTTCCAAGATTGTCAAAAAATCAGCCATAGCTTGGCAAGGGTGCGAGTAATCTGTCAAACCGTTGATAATCGGAATGCGAGCGTGTTTCGAGAAGCCTTCGACTATTTCGTGTCCGAAAGTACGAATCATAATGCCTTGTACCATTCTTTCCAAATTTTTAGCTACGTCGTGAATTGATTCGCGTTTGCCTAAGCTGATTTCGTTTGGCGAAAGATAAAGCGAATAGCCGCCCAATTGTTGGATACCGATGTCAAAACTTGTACGTGTGCGAAGCGACGGTTTTTCAAAAATAAGAGCAAGAGCTTCGCCTTCCAAAGCTTTTGAGTATTTTTTGCGGTCCGCTTTCATGTCTTTAGCAATTTCAAATGTCTTTAGTATTTCATCTTGAGTTAAATCAAGAACTGAAAGAAAATCTTTTTTCATAATAATTTCTCCAAAAAAAATAAATTAAAAATATATAAAAAGGAATCTTGTTTTTCTAATAAAAGCACTCAGACAGGTGAGTCTGTTTGGTTGTGTCGGAGCATAAGGATTTTTCCTGCACGAGATCTCGACAGGAAAATCGGAGGATTTGCAATTCTTTTTTTCTCTTTTAAGCTAAAACTGCAATAATTTTTAAATGAAATTAACATTAACCGTTTAATCAATATATAAAATACAAAGATAAGGAAAAAAAGCGAAACTAAAAATTTAATTTGATATGAAGATTAAGATTGAGTTTTTTTGGGGAGGCGAATTGAGAATAAACTAACCTAAACTAATTATCGTCAAGAATAAAAATGTGAGTGATGCTATGCCGGAAGTATTTAGAGAAGAGGGTTTTGTTTTTTTCTTTTACGCAAATGAAGGGAATGAACCAATGCATATACACGTCCGCAAAGCCGGCGGATTTGCTAATTTTTGGGTAATGCCCTTTGAACTTGATTTTTCCAAAGGTTTTAAATCAGCTAATTTATTAAAAGCAGAGAAAATGATTAAAAATAATATTGAACAGGTCAAGGAGAAATGGTATAGTGTATTTGGATATTAAATATGATGTTCAAGCCAACAGCGTTTGGATTGAAGATAGATATGTATGCCTCAGTTTGGCAAACAAGTCGGAGTTCCGTTTTCCGGCGGATAATAACAAAAGATTGGCACAAGCTACAGATATTGAATTAGCAAACGTAGAACTTATCTGCGACGGTACGGGTTTGCATTGGGAATTGCTCGACGAAGACTTAACCGTCAGCGGAGTTTTGGACGGGAGGTTTGAATAAAAGAGATTTACATAACACTTATCCGTTCTTTTCAAGGGAAAAAGTTGTGATGAAATTATTCTATGTGCTGAAGATACAAAATATTCCTACTCAAAAGTAGGAATTTATAATCTACCCGTAAAATCTAAAAAATTACACCCAACTTCTAATTTTACCTGCCTCAAAAACTATTTTATTTGATATCGGGTAAATAGTGTCTGGCAGAAAAACGATTCTACCCTTTAGATTAGGTTGAAATTATCTAAAGAATAGTAGTTTGCATATTTTTGCGCTTTTTCAAGAAAATTTCAAACGAAATTAATATGATCGACGGTATAATTGACTTAATGAAAGCCATATATAACATTTGCCAGATATTGTCAAAAACAATCCTATTAATAAATGTATCAATTAAAATAAAAAATATACATATCGCTAAAAAATCTGTAATTATTATGTTAATATTGCTTACATTCTTATACGTATGCTCTAAATTATCAGATGATATTCTCTTTGTTCTTATCATTAATAATCGGAGCGTAAAATAACCGACGTATGATATTATGAAGTTAAATAATACAAATAAATAATAATATTCAAAATTTCCTTGTAAATTATTCAACAATATAAAAAAGCATAATGGTGTTATACCATCTCTAATGGTTAAAGTATCAAGTAATTTTTCCATAATAACTAATTACACTGTCTTTGTTTACCACAAGTTGGGCATGTGCACCACTGCGAATCCCAATATTCTGACA
>JBBRJR010000198.1:0-4711 GCA_038218865.1 Kapaibacterium sp. (SeqCode)
TTCGGAGAGGGCTGGGGTGAGGTCAATTGGTTTACGGTTATCAGTTTCCAGTTATCAGTAAAGGCAGGAAGAAAGGCTTTAGGCTTTAGGCTGTGGGCATTAGGTAGGGGCGAACGGCGTTCGCCTAAAAAGAAACACATGCAGCTAATTAACTCGTTGCATATCAATCACTTCTTCCTCCCTCTCCTTCGGAGAGGGTCGGCGCAGAGGTCAAATTGACATTGGGCAAAGTCGCGGTCATCTCGACTATGCCCAAAGCCTATCTCGGTTGCATTGGGATTTTATATTTTACTTGCAATTTTGTGGCCAATGTTTCGGCTTCGTCGAGCGTGGCAAAGCCCCAAATCTTGACGCGGTAAGCTGATGAATTATTTTTTAAAAATCTTTCGTAATAGGATTTGTAGCCTAATTTCTCCCATTGCTCGACTTTAGTTAGTGCCTGCGCCTCGCTTGGGCAAACCTCTGCAAGTATCTCGAATGGCAGCTGCTCCGGCACAATCCATTTTACTTCGACGCGGCGGTTGTAAACGCTTTGCCAAGAGAATTGCTCGAGATAGTAAATCGGCTGAGTGGCGCCTTCGGACACGACGCGGATTTGCGAAGCCGGAACGCCTTGCGAAAGCAAAGCCCGCCGCACGTTTTGGGCGCGCATTAAAGCCAAATCATACGTTGTGTTTTCATTGCCCTCGATCCCGCTGTGTCCGGTGAGTTCAATCGTAATCGTAGGGTTTGCTTTTAGTAGCCCCGCCAAATCGCCAATTGCTGGCAAAAAGCTTTCTGTTATAGTCGTATCCTTGTAATTAAAGCCTGCTATCGCCTGATAATCTGCGAATTGAAGCTCAGGGCTGTCGATGATTTTAAAGTTATCCATGAGCTTGATGTCGCCCTTTTGGAGTCCCAGCACAAGCGATTTTGAATTTTCAGAATCGAACCGCAAATCAAAATAGGATTTTTGCGCGAAAATTATTTCTTGAATTATACTTTTCAGATTTTCAATTGAATTTTCGTCCAACGAATAAAACCTGCCGCCGGAATAATCGGCAAGATATTTCAGCGAATTTGTATTAACTGCTGTACCGATTGAAATAGGGTAAAGTGCTGTGCCAGTTTGGCGTGCTTTTTGGGCTAAATCGGAAGCGTCGAAAAAGATAGAAGCGTTGTCCGGACTGAATAATATGGGAATAATTATCCTCTCCGTATCACCAGATGTTTCGCCCAAGGAATCTAAATAGAGATAAGTATATTTATAAAAAGCATTGAAACCGTGTGGTAGTGGCTCCTCGATTTTATTGAAATCAGCCGCTTCCGAGTCAGTCAGCTGAACGAATTCCGGCGGCGAGTGATTTATCCAAGCGAAGGTGTAGTTATCGATTAATCGATATTCTTCGGCAAGGCTTTTGAGTGCTTCCAAAACTTCGCTGTTTCGCTCGGCAGCCCAAGAATTATCTATCAAAAAAGTAACTTGCAAATTTTTCTCGGGCGAAGATGTCCACTTTTCTGTAAGCAGATTTGTTTCAAGCGATTTGCCTTCCGGAGAGCTAATAGTCAAATGATAGGCGGGGCTTGCTAAGCCGCGGAGGTAGTTGCCGAATTGGTCGAGCGCCAAAAATCGAACATTAGACAAACCTGTTGGCGAGGCGGTTGTCCGCATAACTTTAAGCCTGTCGGGCAAATTGTCGGACGCATTGCCGGCAAAGCCTGTAAGGTAATTCGACGGCAGGAAAGATTCCTTCATCTCGGGAAATGCTGCGCTTTCGGCACCGGTGCGTATTGCATCCAATACTTCGACGAACCAGTCCAGCGAAATAGTATCGCTGCTGTTAGTCGCAGAAAATTTATATATTTTAGTTGTTTCGGGATTTACTTCGAAAGTGCCCTCCGGTGGCATTTCTTCACGAATCCCTTCGATTTCTACTAAATCGGCATTTGTGAACTTCCAATCAAGCAAGGCGGTATCGCCCTTTTTGATAAAAGATCTGCCTTCAAACTTATCAACTATAATCAAGTTTGAGCAAGAAGCAAAGCTCAAAGAAATTGAAATTATTATTGCTAATAAACATATTTTTGGGTAAGGCGAAGAAAGTTGCATTCATTCCTCTACTTTTTTTTTGTAAGATAAGAAAAAAAAACAAAATATGAAAATTTAATTTTGCGTATCTCGCCATTTCGGAGGTTTAAAAGGCGGTTTTTCTGCCCAAACCTCGCCGTCCTCCTCAAATATCTCATATTTCCGCAAATTTTTGATGCCTTGCTTTTGGTTTACGTTCATTCCGGTCGCCAGCTCGTAAGTCCAAAAGTGAAGCGGGCAGGTAATAGTGCCTTCTTTGCTGATAATTGCCTCGAAAATCCGCTCGGCGTGGCGGTGAGGGCAGATGTTATCCAACGAATGCAAGACGCCACCAAATCTAAATACGGCAAGCTGCATGTCGTCGTCGTCTGGAAATTGGAAACGATAACCGCGCCCCTCGTAAATATCTTTTGATTTGGCGATATTAGCAAATATTTTTCTCTGAACTATTTTTTCCGGATATTTCGGCTTGTCTTCGTTGAACATTCCCTTTGAAAGCTCCATTTATATAAAATCCTACCATTAGATAACGTTAAAACGTAAGACGTTCTTTACTATTGGTATTATATAAGCGAAAATTTCATTTTTCAGGATTTGTTTTTGAATTGATTTTTGCTTAATTTTATATTTTATTTCAGAAAATTTTTAAAAAATAATATTTCGCGGAGCAATTAAATGAATTGGCACAAAAGAACGGTCAAATGCGGAGAAATAAAACTTCACCACGTTGATGAAGAAGTTACATTAAATGGATGGATAGACGGCTTGCGAGATATGGGCGGGCTGTTCTTTATCGATTGCCGCGACCGCTATGGGCTCGTGCAAGCGGTTATCGAGCCAGAAACAAACCATGAGCTTTACGAAAAGGCGCGGGAGCTAAAATCGGAATACGTCGTTTGGGCTCGTGGACTAGTACGCAAGCGGGAAAATCCAAATCCGAACATGCCGACGGGGCTTTTCGAAGTCGTTTTAAGCGACATCGGAATTATCAGCAAATCTGAGCTGCCGCCATTTGAGATTAAAGACGACATCGGCACAAACGAAGAGTTGAAGCTACGCTATCGCTATCTGGATTTGCGCCGCCCGGTTATGCAAAATTATTTCGACGTTAGAAATAAAGTTTACCAAGCTGCACATTCTTATTTTTATGAAAATGATTTTATAGAAATAGAGACTCCCGTTTTGATGAAATCAACGCCCGAAGGAGCGAGGGATTTCCTCGTGCCGAGCCGGATTAACAAAGGCAAATTCTACGCTCTGCCGCAATCTCCGCAGATATTCAAGCAAATACTTATGGTCTCTGGCTTCGATAGATATATGCAAATTGTAAAATGTTTCCGCGATGAGGATTTGCGTTCGGACAGGCAGCCGGAATTCACACAAATCGATTTGGAAATGTCATTCGTGGATCAAAACGACGTGATGTCGCTTGTCGAGGGCTTTATCACTCGTCTTTGGAAAGAAATATTGGACTACGACGTGCCGAATAATTTTATAAAGATGACTTACGAAGAAGCGATGACACGCTTTGGTAGCGACAAGCCCGATTTGCGATTTAATATGGAATTAAAAGACATAACGCAAATAGTTAGCGAGTCAGGGTTCAAAGTCTTTCAAGAAGTTATCGCTCAGGGCGGACTCGTGGGGCTTCTCTGTGCCAAAGGCTGCTCTGGTTATTCGCGGAAGCAATTGGACGAACTAACCGAATATGCCAAAAAATACGGTGCTTCTGGCTTGGCTTGGATGAAATTTTTGCCCGCTGGCGAAGTGAATTCACCGATAGCGAAATTTTTGTCTGCGGAAGAAATTCAAAATATCAAGGAAAAAGCAGGCGCCGAAGATGGTGATTTAGTGCTAATTTCGTCGGATAAAAAATATCGTGCTTTGACAATATTAGGCGCTTTGCGAATGGAAATTGCACGTCAAACTGGTTTGCTCGAAAAAGTAAAAAATAAATTCAGCTTCCATTGGGTGGTGGACTTTCCGTTGTTTGAATATGACGAGGAAGAGCAGCGGCACGTTGCGATGCACCACGCTTTCACAGCACCTTTGGATGAGGATATAGAATTGCTCGCTTCAGAGCCTCATTTGGCACGAGCCAAGGCTTATGATTTCGTCGTAAACGGCTCCGAGCTTGGCGGTGGGAGCATTCGAATTCATCAAGAAGACGTCCAAAAGCGAATTTTCGAGCTTATGGGCATGTCGCAAGAAGATGCCGACAATAAATTTGGTTTCCTTTTGAAAGCCTTGAAATACGGCGCACCACCGCACGGTGGCGTAGCTTTGGGCTTGGATAGAATTGTCATGATTTTGACTGGCACGGACAATATACGCGACGTTATCGCATTTCCGAAAACCACGACTGGCTTGTCTTTAATGGACGGCTCGCCCTCCGAAGTGGACTTAAATCAATTAAAAGATTTAGGGCTGGCGTTAGCAGGTATTTAGTTTTCAGTTATTAGTTGTCGGTAATCAGTTTCCAGTAGTCGGTAAAAGCCAACAAACGCAAATTCTCTTGATGTAGGTGCACGGCATGTCGTGTACCTACAAAATCACCGTACGGGCGCACGGAGTTCGGCTAAAATATTTATGTGATATGTGATTTCTGTAGGGGGCTGCCCCGATAAGTCGAATGATGTGCTT
>JBBRJR010000199.1:0-4658 GCA_038218865.1 Kapaibacterium sp. (SeqCode)
GGGGTTCGAATCCCCTTGGGATCACAGGCAAAGCCGAGCATTACGCTCGGCTTTTTTTTTAAGTTTTTTCAGTTGTTTTAGGAATACAAAAAATAATTATGCTGGTCAAATAGAAGTATTTGATTAGGGAAATGAAAAAGAAAATTCGAGGAAAAATATTAAGGGAAAAGGACTATTCGTAACTATCGAAAATATTAGGTACTGACTCGATTAATTTGACCCTATTCCTGGCGAGTTCACAATACTCATGGCTAATGTCAATAGCAATATAATTTCTTCCCATTTCAGCAGCAACTCTTGCGGTAGTCCCGCTGCCGCTCATTGGGTCAAAAACTATGTCACCAGGGTTTGACCATGATTTTATGTGGTCTCTAACTAATTCACAAGGAAAAGGCGCAGGGTGCCCTTTTGCTTCTTGATCTTCTTGTTTTTTCCCAACCACATATTCCCAAATATTTCCCTTTATTTTTTTTTCTTTTACAGGTTTGGCAATCTTGTCTCTGATTTGTTCATTTTTCGAGTAATTCTTGTAAGTAGTTCCATTTAATTCTAAACCGGCATGCATACAAGCCACCATGATAGGATTATGCGTCTTCACCACTCCTTTACTTAAGATAAACATATATTCAAATTCATTATTATATCGCTTTCGGTAAATCTGAGGGATAGGATTCTTTTTACGAAAAATCATAGTGTCGTGCAAATTGAAACCTATTTCCTTGAAGTGTAGTGCTTGCTGGAAACTTGTGCCTGTTTCTGAGGCATCTATCGTAGCGTCCGCTACAACCCATACAAGAACACCACCTTTTTTGGTAATTCTGTATAATTGTTTAGCAATTTCCTTAAATGGGAAAACATATCCATTATAGTTTCTCAAATCATCATAAGGAGGAGAAGTTACTGTAAGGTCTATAACATCACTATCGAAATTTTCCATTATATCGACGCAATTACCTTGAATGATTGTGTTTAAATATTTGTCCATTTTTTTACTTTATTGAAAATAAACCGTTATCTTTCACTGAATTTATAATACGGATTTTATTATCTATATTATGCACTTTTATTAGTTCATTTAATGCTTCCTCATGGCTCATTCGTAATATTTTTTCGCGACTATTTGCCAAATACTCCAAATCACCCAACTTTGCGATTTCAATTGCTTCAAATGATGCCTGTTTTTCATTTTGCCAGAGTTTTTCAATATGATGCGAAAAACCAAGGAAAGTTTTATTAATTCCCATCCAATAATCAGTAGCATTTTTTGTGACTGGCAATAAAGGAACAGTTTTAAAAGTATTTTTTAATAATTCTTGTGCTTTTTTATTACCATCTATAAGTGAATAAGCTAGCAACAATGATAAGTGAGAATAAGTAATAATACATACATCACTTATAGTAGCATTGGCATATATTTGGCTTGAAGCTCGAGGTAACTGATATATGGGACAAACTATCATGGCATTAGGTTTTCCATGTTTCCAGCCATGCATTGCTTGAACTTTAAAATCCTTTTGATTCTTCGCTGTACGGCTCAATCTGAATGCTTTAGCATCAGCAACGAAACTATAGTTTTTGGCAAATACTTCAACGTCAGCAGCATCGGCTCTTTCGGTTAGAACAATACTTTTTAAACCTATCGCCTTGAAAAATAGTGCAAGTAGGCAATCTGTATATTTAGAATAAAGTTTTTCTTCACTAGAATCATGTTTATAAGATTCAGGAATATTCCCACATAGTCTTAAATGATCAATCAAAAAAAGAACATTATTTTCTACCTCATCGGTTAATTCTTTCGATAATCTTTCGTAATCGTTTGTGAAATTCCCACTTATTTTCCGAATTTCTTCTATCCAATAATTTCGCGTTATAATTGCTTCGGCGGTAACAATATTTCCCATTTTATTAACTTTCTATAAATATTTTATTTTCGTAATTATTTAGTCTGTTTGTTCAATTAACCAATATGTATATAGCAAATATACATCTAATGTATGGTTTATACAATTGATTAATTTTTTTATTAATATTATGTTAAAGTAATCAATTGTATCGTAACTTAAAGTGTTGATAAACCAAATGTATTTTTATTTCCCTAACTTCTCTTATCACGTCCCTATTTTTTATATATTGTTGCACTCTTTTAATCCGCCCGCATCCTTTTTATTATTATGGGCCTTAATATAAATATCGCTGCAGAAAGACGTTATATTTTCTTTGATTTCATAATGTTTCCCAATCAAATTTCTGAAGAATTAAACCGTACAATTTCTTCCCAGTTAATTTCCCCATTTTCTTTGCAAAAATTAATTGTAAATTCTTTGGTGAATTTTCAACTTCTTGAATTTGCTGTCTTACCATTTCATAATATTCTGGCATAATGCAATTTCTCTTTACTATCGCCTAAATATATATCAGTAAATATTTCCATTCTAAAATTTTCACCCTTCCTATGTTTTGTTCTACTTTCAAGAAAATCAAACCATATTATTTTAATTTTTTCAATTTTATATAGAACGTTTACTTGCTATTTATATCGTTTAAGATGAAATATTTTTAAAGATTACGTTTTGGCAATGCTTTTTTTGCGGGTGCTATAATTATAATCAATCTGCACGAATATTTTTATAAAATCACAAAGAAATAAACAGCAAATAAACTCCACCTAAAATCACAAGCACGCCACAGGTTCGCTTGATATATTTAGTTATTTTTGAATTCTCTGTCCAATTTAAATATTGTTGCACTTTTTGGGTCAAAGTGCCGGCAAGAACAATTACAAACACGTGTCCCACAGCGAAAGCCAAAAGCAAACTCACTGCCAACGGCATATTTTGTGCCGATACTTGGAAAACCACACCGAGTACAGGCGCCATAAACGCAAAAGTACAAGGACCTAAGCCCAAACCGAAAATGAGCCCAAGCAAAAGTGCAGCGGGCAATCCTTTAAGCTTGGTGCCTTGCATAGAGGCGCCGTCCCATGGGAGCTTTATTGCGTCCAGCAAATACAAACCAAATACAAAGAAAACAACAGCGACGATAATATTGCCAACGGAGCCCAAATCGCCCATTAAGCCGCCTAACGACAGCGTAACGGCGCCTATGATTGCGATAGTAATAAGTATTCCGAAGGCAAAGACCAATGACAAGTTAAACGTCCGCTTTAAGCTGATTGCTCCTTGCGACGACAAAAACCCGACTATCAGCGGTATGCTCGACAAATGGCAGGGGCTTAGTACAATGCTCAATATTCCCCATACAAATGAAGAGAATATAGCTAACCCCGAATTTTGATAAAGCAACTCACTGAACGTATTAAATATCGTTTCAATCATAGATTTTACTTCTTTTTCTTTATAATTTTCAAACCTTTCGATTTCAGAAACTTATCTATTTCTGCTTCGGGGTAATAGCCCTCATGCCGATGGATTTCTTCACCGTTTTCGTCTTGAAATATCTGCGTGGGTATCAGTTTTATTCCATATTTTTTGGATTTGTCCTTATGTTCTTTTTTCCAAACATCGTAGAAAATGATATTCAACTGCTTGCCGTATTTTTTCTCCAATGATTTCATAATCGGCTGCATTTTTTTGCATGGGACGCAATTGACCGAGCCAAGCTCGATGAATGTAATTTTTGGTTTATCGCTTTGGGCGAATGCTTGAGTATCTTGCGTTGCCATTCCGGCAATGATTAGTAGCATAACAATAAATATTTTCATAAAATTTTCCTATAAATAATTTAAAATATCCAATTAAACAAAAAACCAACTAAAATTATCCCTAATGAAACAACTCCTACAAATGTGAATATCAGAGGATATTTCAGTACTTTTTTGAGTATAATCGTTTCCGGCAGCGAGAGCCCGATAACCGCCATCATAAATGCAAGTGAGGTTCCCAAAGCGGCGCCTTTTTCGAGTAAAACCTGCACTATCGGAATTATTCCAGCTGCATTCGAGTACATCGGTACGCCCAAAAGTACAGCCAAAGGCACGGCGTACCAAACATCTTTGCCCATGAATTTCGCCATGAATTCTGCAGGAACGTAGCCGTGAGCCAACGCGCCAACAGCTATACCGATAACAACGAAGAGCCAAACTTTCCCGACGATTTCCGCGACAGATGCGAAACCAGCTTCTATTCTATCGTTTAGCGTCAGCTTTTCTTCTGGCAATTCGGCATTGCCAGATTTTACCTGATAGACCCAATCCTCTACCCATCGTTCTAATTTTAATTTGCCTATAATCCAGCCTGCAAAAATTGAAATGAATAAGCCTGTGGTAACGTAAATTAAAGCAGTTTTCCAGCCGAACAAGCCCAAAAGAAGTACTATCGCTACCTCGTTTATCATTGGTGCGGCAATCAAAAATGAAAACGTAACGCCCAAAGGTATGCCGGCTTCGACAAAGCCCAGAAAAAGCGGTATAGCCGAGCAAGAGCAAAACGGCGTAACGATTCCCAAAGAACTTGCCATAACGTTACCTAAAAATAACGGCTTGCCTTCGAGTGCTTTTCTCGTTTTTTCCGCAGAAAAGTAACTTCTGAGTATGCCAACGGCGAACACAATTACGCCAAGCAGCATTAGTACTTTTGGCACTTCAAAAAGGAAAAAACGGATTGCTTCGGCAAGGTGAGACTCGCTTTCCATGCCGAGTG
>JBBRJR010000200.1:0-4642 GCA_038218865.1 Kapaibacterium sp. (SeqCode)
CAGGGAGAAAATCCTAAGGCAAAAAATACTTCTATCCTAAGTAGGAGTTAAATATCTGAAACATGAGACAAGTTTAACATTTTTAAACCTTCCGAAGGCGATAAGCCCTTCGGAAGGTTTTGTTTTTTTATTATCGAAGCATAGGTATTTTTCCATTACGCAATGTGGTATTCACATCGTGGGTGAAATCCATTAATTGAACATAGAATAAACCTATCGATAACGTTATGTTTGCAAATTCAGAAACAAAGAATAATAAAGCTGCCAAAACATGATATTTTGGCAGCTTTTTAAATAATTAGCAAATAATATTTAATGATTATTTTGTTCATTTATTTCATAACGCCGAATTTGCCTCGGATATTTAATTGAGGGATCAAGTAAAAATATACACCGCTCTGTAAATTAGTTGTTGATATGCGAAGCTCATTGCCAGTGGCTGAGTAACCTTTTATGTCAAGCCTATTCCCCATTGAATCAAATATTTGGAGATACGCAATATATTCCTCAATTTTAGGAATATTTATAATTGCTGTTTCACCTGTGTAAATTTCGCAAGCGCTTGGTTTTGTTTCATTTGACACTTTATCATCAACAGATAAATAAGGTGGAAGTGTAATCTCTATTTCCAATATATAAACTGAGCTATCCTCATAAATAACTGAGCCGTATAAGTGAGTTTTATCTAGTTCATATACGTTAGTTAATGTATAGCCAACCGAAGTTTCTAATGCCTGATAGGTTGAGTAGTGGCTTGAATAAGAGCGATTTTTTCCATTAAGGGTTAAATAAACGTCTCGTCTTAAAGTATTAAAATTACAAACTGGGGCATACCCAAATCTTTTAACAGAATAGCAATGCAAAATGCCGTCAGGGAACGGCTCTGAAACAAATTTATAATTTCGCCATTGATCATGCGGATAACGATCCGAATGGGTGATATCAATAATACTATCTTTGTAGATGTTTAACGTCTTAACAATATTATTGTACATTTTAGGAACTTCGATATCCAGAGTATCTTGGGCTCTTTTAAAAAGAAATTCAACTATCCATGAGTCATCAAGTCGTTTTCCAATGGCAGCTTTATTATCAATAACAAAAAGAGTGTCATCTGTAAAAACACTTTGGACGTTAAAATCTTTATCAATATAATGCATTTTTAGATTCCAATAGCAATTGGTAGTATTAACACCTGTAACCAGCATAATCTCACCGTTTTCTTTGCGTTGGAAGTTTGTCAAATCTATATATGTATTACTATCCGTTAATTCAGAGCTTTTTATAACTGACCCATTCAAATCAAAAGACAAAAGTCTAACAGAATTATAGACATTATCATACTTAGGAGTAAATGCAGTAATGAACGACTCGTCATCAATTTTCTGGATTAATACATCCAGCCCTAATTCAATTGGCAGTAAATTATCACTCAATATAACTCCTTCAGGGGTAATGTCTATTATGCGTGGGGAACATTTTTCATTATTTCTTTGCAAAAGGACTATACGTACATGCCCTTGAGAAGTAATAAAACACAATTTTTGTTCCCTTAGGAAATATTTGTCAGGTCCTCCGAAATACAACTGCCATTGCATAACATCATCATTTACAATAGTATCAAATTTACTTAAATATTTACTTTTTCGAGCTTTAAATATTTTAGAAATTCCTGTATTTCCTGTATCTAATAGCGAGTAAATGTAATCATCTTGGATAGCAAAAGCAGAGACAAAACCATTCGGATATAAATTATCTCTATCTGACCAATATATGGGCTTGTTAATGATTCTACCCCAATTCCATTCTTGCGCAAAGAGAGTTGAGCTGAAAATTGAAAGAAGAAGAAGCAAAATAAGTTTTTTCATTTTTTTACCTATAAATTAAATTATTCACAATATCTTACACAATCGGTTACGACCATATCTGGAGGATAGGGACTAAGTTGTCCCGGACAAAACCCCGCTGAAGTGTTAGTATCTATTTTTACATCTGGGACAGGATAATGATCTGGAAAACCATAAGTAATTTTATAACAACAAATCTGTTCCCCGCCGCAATTTACTCTGACCCATTCTGCATTATTATCTCGAGTATAGGCGAAGCAGGCTGCCCAAACTTTGCGGATTGTTACGATGGGTCCTGGTAGCTCACCTAAAAAAGTCTCGAGGGCTATTTGTTGAAGTAAAAAGATTTCTATTTTATGTAATTTATTTGCATCATACCTCGAAATATTTTCTTGCAAATACTCTTCCATTGCCTTGCAGGATCCATTCAAATTTACATCAACGAATTTAAAATTAATAGAAAATATATTAAAAGTAACATTACCAGCATTATCAATACATCTTTCGTATTGATATTTGCATATAATGTGACATTGCGTTATCTCAGGATGATTACTATCGAAATCCTGAGGTAAACGAATTTCAATGTCACTAGTCTTCACAGGATCGCAAACCCAAGTGGACATATTAGGTGGGCAATCTGATTGCGCAAAAAGCTCAGAACTGCTTATTTTACCGAAGAGAAATAATAGAAAAATAACTGTAGACATTTTCCCAAAAGTTAAAAAAAGTAGCTTATTTTTCATAAAAACCTCATTTTGAAATAGTTTATTAAGATGCTGTATAATAGTTCGATTAAAATAACTAAAATAATATTTATAAACAAGAAAATTATATCTATATTCTTGTAATCGCAAACCAAAAAGTAAATTTAATCAAAAAAAGCTGCCGAAATATAACACATCGGCAGCTTTTTAATTATTCAAATCAAAATATTACTATTTGTTCTTCTCTTCAAAATCTTTAATAATCTCTTCTTGTACTGATTTTGGAACAGGAGCATATTTTAAAAATTCCATAGTAAATTCGCCTTTGCCCTGTGTAGCGCCACGTAAATCATTGGAGTAGCCGAACATATCGCGTAATGGAACTTCTGCTTCTACAACGGCGTAGGCATTTTCTAAGTTGGTATTGACAATCATACCGCGACGTTGGTTAATTTGCCCGATAACGACGCCTTGGAATTCTTCTGGTGAGGATGTTTCAAGTTTCATAATCGGTTCCAAAATAATAGGAGCAGCTTTGGAAACTGCTTCGCGAATTGCGGCTTTGGCAGCGGATTTGAACGCCATCTCAGAAGAATCCACAGCGTGAATTTGTCCATCATTAAGCTCTACTTTGACGCCAACGACCGGCTGGTCTATCAAGTGACCTTCTTTCAGTTGCTCGGCAAATCCTTTATCGCAAGGGCCGATATATTCTTTGGCAATAACGCCGCCGACTATCTTATTTGAAAATTCATAATCAACGCTTGCATCTGCAGCAATAGGCTCGATATAGCCAGCGACGCGGGCGAATTGACCACTACCACCGGTTTGCTTTTTGTGAGTATAGTTAAATTCAGCACGACGAGTAATAGCTTCTCTGTAAGCCACTTTCGGCTTGCCAATAAGGACTTCACAGCCGTATTCGCGTTTGATGCGCTCCACGTAAATTTCCAAGTGAAGCTCGCCCATTCCTTTCATAATTGTTTCGCCGCTGTCTTCGTCGCGGTAAACTTGGAAGGTCGGGTCTTCTTTTTGGAAGCGGTTCATTGCTTTCGAGAAATTTACTTGCTGCCCTTTTTCTTTTGGCGAAATAGAAAGCTCAACTACAGGAGTTGGGATGTGCATAGATGTCATGGCATAATTGATTGAGCCATCAGTAAATGTATCGCCGCTGGAGCAATCGACGCCAAACATAGCGACAATGTCGCCTGCTGTAGCTTCTTCGATGTCGTTCATCTCGTTGGCGTGCATGCGTACCAAGCGTGGAACTTTAATTCTTTTGCCATTTGACGTGTTGATGATATTATCGCTTTTGGCGATTTTACCTTGATAAATGCGCATATAAGTCAGCTGACCATATCTGCCGTCTTCGAGTTTAAACGCAAGAGCAACAGTAGGAAGTGTTTCATCAGTAACCATTTCAACTTTTTCTTCGCTATCGTCCAAATCCAAAGCGAAATTTGGCACTTCATTCGGTGCGGGAAGGAAATAACCAACGCCGTCCAAAAGTGTTTGGATACCTTTGTTTTGCTTGGCAGTGCCAACAAACACAGGCGTAATATGCAAAGAGATAGTGAGTTTGCGAAGGCTTTTATAGAGGTCAGGATTAGTGATTTCCTCTTCGTTAAGATATTTTTCAGCTATAACGTCGTCAAAATCGCCGAGTCGCTCAATCATTTGAGTTCTTCTGCGATTCGCTTCTTCTACAAGATGAGCCGGTATTGGCTCGTTAACGACTAATTCGCCATTTTCGCCGCGATAATAAACAGCTTCCATGCGGATTAAATCCACAACGCCTTGGAAATTATCTTCCAAACCGATAGGCATAGTAACCATAACTGGTTTCAAGTGCAGTTTTTCTTCCAATTGGTTGATAACTTTATCGGGATTAGCGCCGGCTCTATCTACCTTATTAATAAAGGCGATACGCGGCACAGCGTAGCGGCGCATTTGTCTATCGACTGTAATTGATTGACTTTGCACGCCAGCGACGCCGCAAAGAACCAACACAGCGCCGTCGAGTACGCGTAAAGCACGCTCGACTTCTACAGTAAAATCTATGTGTCCCGGAGTGTCAATCAAATTAAT
>JBBRJR010000201.1:0-4638 GCA_038218865.1 Kapaibacterium sp. (SeqCode)
TAAATTGCAGCCGACCCATCAAAGCTGAATTATGCGGGATAAGCCGGTTAAGCGTAAGTCCAGCAAAGAACGCCCCGATAATTGGCTCGACGCCTGCTAAATCCGCCAAAACGCCTGCCAAAAGTATCAGTGCAAAAACAAATACAAATTGCGAGTAATTTTCTTCTTCTATATTTTTGAAAAACCACTTGGCTACTCGTGGAAATATCCACAGCACGACGAATGCAAAGAGCGATAAGGAAACCAAAAACTTAACCCAAAAGAGCACATCTAAACTGCCCTGCGAGTAATGCACCGTAGCGCCGAATATAAAAAGTACAGTTGTATCGGTGATAATTGTCCCGCCGACGACTGTCGTAATGCTGCGCGTTTGCGTTAGCCCCAATCGGCTGGCAATAGGATACGCCACAAGAGTATGCGTGGACATCATCAGAGCAATAATGAATGCCGGCAAAAACGAGTAGTTGAAAATGTAAATAGAAGTTAGCAATCCCACCGATAGCGGCACAAAAAAAGTAAGCAAGCCAAACGCAATGCTGTGTGATTTGTTCGCCTTCATCTGGTTTATGTCCAACTCCAAGCCGGCGATGAACATAATATAAAGCATTCCGATAGTGCCCAAAAGTATCATGCTTTCGTCTCGGGCTACGATATTAAATCCGTTAGGTCCAATTATCATGCCGCCGATAATTAATCCTACCAAGCCCGGTATTTTTAATTTTTTAAATAATAACGGGAAAATAAGCAAAATCAGCAACAACATGCCAAATACGGGAACCGGTTCTTTAAGCGGTAAATCTATAAGGTTCAATTGCCCTTTCTCCTCAAAAATTATTTGTCGGGAATGTAAGGTAAATATACAAAATAATTTTTATAAAACATAAATATTTTTGTTTCGTTGCTGCCATAAAACGTTTAAAATTCTTTGTTTTAAAGCAATTTTTACTTAATAATTTCGTTTGAACAAAAGTTTATAATTTAATCTATGCAAAAATGAGTAAAACAGTTTCGATTTTTTTTAATACCGACCGAACATATCTGACATTGATTAATGCCGAAGCAGACGGCTTAGAGCTTGAGTATTTAAGCGCTACCGAGCATCGCATTGATTTAGAAAGTCCGGACACCGAGCAATCGCTTTTAGGGCAAAGTGAGCTAAACGAATTGCTGAATCAAGTCAAGGAAATGAATTTCGACCGCGTTGCGATAACAATGCCTGCCGAAAACGTTTTAGTAAATAAGATACCCGGCAACCGCGATATGAATGCTGACGACATAAGGAAACTCGTTAATTTTGAAATTCGTCAAAATTTCCATCAGTTTCGTTTTCAAGATTTTTCGGTATCGATTACGCCGCTTGCTCCCGGCAATGATAAAAAAGAGACAATGCTTTGCGTCATCGTCCCCAACGACGTGCTTAAAGCCGCAACCGGCTTTATCAAACCACTTTCGCAAATGATTGATTTTATAGAAATAAGCCAGCTAAATGCACATTCGGCTTTTATGTATAATTATCCTGAATTAGCAGAAAAAAACATAGCTATCGTAAGCGTCCAAGACCAATTTATTGATATAAGTTTGAGCAAAGCCGGCACTCCGGGCTATTATAACTTAGCCAGCTACGACAGTATTGAGCAAATTGGCGAGGTCATCGAGCAGGAATTTCAAAAAATATTGAGTGAAAGTGCCGAAACGATAGATGGCGCCTACTTTTTTGGAAATAAATTGACCAAAGACGCAATGCTCGCCTGCTGGGAAACCTCTATGATGCTTGGCATTGAAGCGAAAAGACTTAATCCATTCCGGCTTATGCGTACAAATTTGAATGAGAGAGAAAAAGAGTACTGCTCGCGCACTTACCAGCTTTATCCGCCGGCTGTGGGCGGCAGTTTGCCCTTGTACCACAAACGGATAAAATTGATTTAATGCGGATAATCAGTGGGAAATTCAAAGGGCGGCGATTCAACACGAAAATTCCGCCGAACGTACGCCCGACGCAGGATTCGATGCGCGAAACCATTTTCAATATTATATCAAATTATATAGATTTTTCGGGCTTGGTTGTGGCAGACCTTTGCTCTGGAACGGGAGCTTTGGGGCTGGAAGCATTAAGTCGCGGTGCTGAATTTGCTTATTTTGTAGATTCCGCCAAGCAAAGCCTGGATTACACTCGTAAAATTGCGCAGGAATTGTCTTTGACAAAAGATGACTACATGCTGTCGCTGGGCAAGGCAGAATCTTTTTTTGCAAAATACGGCGGCGAAAAAAATATTGACGTTATATTCACAGATCCGCCTTATGCTTTGAATATTATAAATAAACTTTTGGAACAGGCGGCGCGTTCGGAATTTTTCCCAGCGGGTGGATATTTCATTGCTGAATTTTCGAGCCTAACAAATTTAATTTTGCCGCCAAATTTTGAGATTAGAGCAGAGCGGGTTTTTTCCTCTTCTCGATTTGCAATATTTGAAAAAACAGAATAAAAAGTGTTCCGAAATTAATTATAGCTTTTTATGATTGTTTTTTATTATTTTTGAAATTATTTATTACAATTTTAGTTAAATAAAAATGAGCGGACAAGATTCTTTTCGTGATTGGTTTCAAGATGCAAAGCCGTATTTATTAGTCGTGCTTGGTTTTTTTGCATTTTTGCTTGCAGTGCTGCTCATAATGGATAATTTAATAATGCCTGCTATAGTCCATTGCGATGAAAAGGTGAAAGTACCTGCCGTAACAGGCGAAGTTTTAAATGTTGCTGAAAGACGTCTGGAGAACTCCGATTTGAAATCCCGCGTCAGCCGAGAAATCTACAGCGAAAAATACAAGGCTGGCTGCGTGGTAAACCAAATACCAGTGGCAAATTCGCTGGTAAAGCAAGGCAGACCAATATTTTTGATAGTCAGCAAAGGCAAAGAAACTGTACCCGTGCCGTATTTGATAGGCTCAAATTTGCGAAATGCCCGCGTTCAGCTTTTGCAGCGCGGACTGGAATTAGGCGAGATAGAGTATGAATTCAACGAACTTTACAGCAAGGACATAGTGTCCACACAAAGCCGCTCGTCTGGCACGTACGTACCTTACGGAAGCTCAATCAATGTTTTAATCAGCAAAGGCAGCGAGTTACAAAACCGCATACCGATGTTGGTTGGGTTCAGTTTCGATGAGATAGCCGCAGTACTAAAAGAAACCGGCTTCATACTGGGCAACATAAACTACAAGGTCAGCGAAACGTACCTTCCAAATACGATCATATCGCAAAGCCCACAGTCTGACCAAACCGCCCCGCCCGGCACGCCAATAGATATTATAATTTCAAAGTAATCAGGCGGGTAGGCAGATTTTCTTTTGTAGGGACACTGCATGCCGTGTACTTGCTGCTTCGTAGTAGCGAACGCCGTTCGCCCCTACACAAGACTTACCTTTTACCGACGAATAGCAACCGATAACTGATAATCTTCTTCCCTGACACCTGACACCCTAATATTCCTTATACATACATTTATTCTCGACATAAATTAAGCCGTTTTTCTCGGCTAAATCCTTTGCCTCGAAACTGCCTATGCCTTCTTGCAGCCAAACTGCTTTTGCGTCGCCAAGCTTTTGATTCCTTTCTATTACCTGCTTGACAATATCGACAGCTTCCTCTGATGGACGAAATACGTTTACCAAGTCGATCTTTTCTTCGACATCCGCAAGCGAGTTATATGCTTTTAGCCCCAATATCGTATCGGCCGTCGGATTAATTGGAATGATGTTCCAACCTAAATTTAAAAAATATTTGGGAACTGTGTGCGAAGGCTTGTATTGCGAAGCGGACATTCCAATGACCGCAATCGTTTTCGAGTCGTTTATTAATTTCTTTAAGTACATGTTAGTTCTCCTTTTTTGTGATATTATAATTTACTAATAATAACAGTTTTGTCATTCCCGCGGACGTGGGAAACTATTGTTTTTAGCTACTTGCATAGACATGGATTCCCGTCGTCGTGGAAATGATAAAGCAAACTGCAGATTACTTAAAGATGCAATCTCTTTAATATTAATTAATAATTATTAACGAAGGAGTATGATATTTATTTGCTTTGCTCATATTTTCAACAAAAAACATCTTTACAATAGTTAATAAAATAGCAAATATACAATTTCCAATTCTCGCAAAAAAGATGTATTTTTGCCGTTGCGTAGAAACAGAAAAATTAAAAAACACGAAATTATTATAACTATATAAAATGTATCTTTCTAAATTAGAAATAGTCGGATTTAAATCCTTTGCTCAAAAAACTGTGCTTACATTCAATGGCGGCATCTCTGCTGTCGTGGGCCCTAACGGCTGCGGCAAAACCAATATTGTAGATGCTATTCGCTGGGTCTTGGGCGAACAAAAAACATCCGTTTTACGTAGCGACGTTATGGAAAACGTGATTTTTAACGGAACGAAAACCCGCAAGCCGCTCAGCATGGCAGAAGTTACTTTGACCATAGAGAACACTAAAAACATACTGCCTACCGAATATACGGAAGTAACGATAACGCGGCGGCTTTTCCGGAGCGGCGACAGCGAGTATTTGCTGAACAAAACAAAATGCCGCCTACGCGATATAATAGATTTATTTATGGATACCGGCTTGGGCTCGGACT
>JBBRJR010000202.1:0-4637 GCA_038218865.1 Kapaibacterium sp. (SeqCode)
AGTAGGACAGACTTTCTTGTCTGTCATTAATTTTGGACTTATGAGACAACCCCATATATAAGAAGTCTGATTAGCGTAAATTAACTCTTGAAATCTCAATACCTACGGGCTGGTTTATTTGCTCGCTTTCTTCAGCTGTTATGAAAACTTCGGCTGGTTTGTAAGGGAAAGTAGCCTTGTATCCGATTGATTCGGCATTGTCATTCAAAAAATACCCAATATTTCTGGTAAATCCAGATTCGGAAACAGCCCATATTACATATAAATTTTTTGTCGGAGTCAATCTAAGTGGGCTGGAAAGATTTTCCATCTCTAATGAAATCATGTAGTTATTGTCTGATAACTTTTCAGTTTCAATCGTTATAACAGCAGCGGGCGTTACTCCCGATACCGGGAATTTTATAGCGGAAGCACAGGACGCCAATGACGCTAAAATAATTGCGAAAAATGCCATTTTAATTGCTTTCATTTCAATACTCCAAATTAAAGAACCTCACCCCGACCCTTTCCAAAATTAGAGAGGTAGGAAGAAGTAGTTGATATATAGACTATTTGTTTGAATATATATTTTATTTTCCTAATGCCTAATACCTAATGCCCACAGCCTTGTATCCGAAGAACCTCACCCCGACCCTCTCCATTCAATTACGAATGAAAACTAAAACCTAGTGCCTTTCTTCCCTGCCTTTACTGACAACTGGAAACTGAAAACCGAAGAGGGGGTTGTCTCAAAAGTCAATATTTGATGACAGACGAGGACGTTTGTCCTACTAACTCCTTGAAATATCGGTAGGTCGGACATCCTTGTCTGACCATATTCCCCGAAAACATGACTTATGAGACAGCCTCCTACCCAACGCCTAATGCCTATAGTCCATAACCTTTCTTTCTGCCTTTACCGAAAACTGACGACCGATAACCGAAAACCAATAAATCCTACTCGCCGTATTTTTCCGGATAGGGCGGCAGCGGAATAGAATCTGGAATGCCCATAAGTGGAAAATCTTTGCGCAAAGGATAAATTGGTTCCCCAGTGTGGGGATTATTGTAGTCCTCGGGCATGTAAAATCGACGCAAATCGGGATGCTCGGCAAAGCGAACGCCGTACATATCGTACGTTTCCCGCTCGTACCAATTAGCCGATTCCCAAATGGAAGTAACCGACAGTGCCTCGCATTCCTGCTCGCTTACTTTCACTTTCAGCCGGAGGCGGGATTTATATTTATGTGAATAAAGGAAATAGACCAACTCGAAGCGATCCTCATCTCGCAAAAAGTCGATAGCTGTAACGTCCGTCAGCATGTCGAAACTCATTTCGGGCATTGTTTTTAATTTATGGCATACTTCAAGCAAATCCCTTTTTGGGATGGTAATAGTTAATTGATTGCGAAATTCATACACCTCACCTTCGGGCGAAATGTTTTTGACAAAATCAATTATATCGGTAAATACCAAAGCCATATCTTTTCCTTTATTTATTTTGTTATATCAATTTAAATTCTTACGAAAATAATCAGTAAGAATTGTTATGTCCGGAAAAATAAAATCCGTAAATTCGTTTGGCTCGTGAGAGCCGAGTAAAACTGTTTGCGTGCCTGCATGCTTGCCCGCTTCTGTGTCTGACGTGCTGTCGCCGATAGTCCAAGACTCGCTTGTATCAATCTTATATTTTTCAATTGCTTCGAAAAACATTCCGGGCTGGGGCTTTCGCCGCGAGCTCGGATTTGTAGCTAAATCCGGGCAAAAGTAAATCTCATCGAAGGCAAAGCCTGTTCGCTCTAGCAATTCATCATTCATATATTCGTGAACTTCGGCTAAATCCTGGTTTGTCATTAAGCTCTTGCCGATACCCTGCTGGTTGGTAACCAGAATAGCCAAGTAATCTTTGTTTTTTATAAACTTAAACAGTTCAAAAAAATCATCAATAAACACAAATTGCTCAGGAGTTTTGACGTAGTCGCCCACAATTCTGCGATTGACTACGCCATCTCTGTCGAAAAATATCGCCTTTGTCATTTATCAAGTTTTTTGATAAACATTTCAATTTTTTGGTTTGGATTATCATTGCCGTCGCGTGGAGAACTCACAATTTTATCTGCCACGTCCATTCCTTCCAATACTTCGCCGAAAATCGAATAATTTTTATCAAGAAATTTAGCATCACCTACGCAGATGAAAAATTGCGAAGCGGCACTATTAGGGTCGTTAGAGCGAGCAGCTGAGATGATTCCGCGTTTGTGCGTCAAATCACTAAATTCTGCTGGCACGTTTGTTTGCCCAGGACCGCCATAACCCCATGTTTTTCTGTCGCCCGTACGTGAGTTGGGGTCGCCACCTTGGATCATAAAGCCTGGTATTACTCTGTGGAATGCAGTGCCATCATAAAACTTTTCGCCGACTAAGCTGTCGAAATTTGCTACGTGCTTTGGCGCTACGTCGGGGTAGAGTTCGATTTTTATTTTGCCCAACTCTTTGCCGTTTTGAGTTACTGTGATTTCATACTGTGGTCTGTTCATTTTTCCTCCGTTATTATTTGCTTTAGAAACTTGGACTAAAGATAGCGACATCATAGCTATCGAAAGTGCTATAAATAAAATGTTTTTCATTTTAAAAATTCCGTGTATATTAAAAATAAATTATGTATCAAATGATAAATTAAACAACTATAAACGACTCTCAAAATTCAAATATATTGTTTTGAAAAACGGCAAGGTAATTGATATAAGTTATGCAATATGCTTTTTTTAGATATAAAATTCGAATAATATGGTAAATAAAAAAAATACATTATATATAGCGGTTATTTCATTTGTGTTTCTTGGCTCCGGCTGGCTGCTTGGTGCGGCTGAGCTAAGAGCTGGCGAAAATCTATTGCCTAAAAACGTACTCGTGGGCTATTGGCATAATTGGGACAACGTACAAGCTCCGCTTTTGGCGCCTGAAAAGCTTCATCCGGCCTACAATGTAATTAACATAGCATTCGCAGTACCACGAGCCGGCACAGATTACGATATGTATTTCCATCCCTTAGTCATCAAAAAAGATGACTTCAAGCAGCGAATAAAGCAAATGCAATCTGACGGCAAAAAAGTACTTATTTCATTGGGCGGCGGCAATTCCCGCGTAACGCTGGACAGTGCAATGGAGAAAGAAGTATTTGTGCAATCAGTTTTGAAAATACTTATCGATTACGAATTCGATGGTTTGGATATCGATTTGGAAAGCTCCTCGATTGCTCTGACGGGCGGGACGATAAAAAATCCGGTGGATTCATGCGTTATATTGCTTACGCAGGCTATACGCGAAATAATGGCTGAGTACCGCTTGACATTCAAGCGAAAAGCAATTTTAACTTTCGCACCTGAAACGGCTTACGTTCACGGCGGGCAAAGCGGCTTTGGTGGCGTTTGGGGTGCGTACCTGCCGATACTCGACGCCCTCAGAGATTCGATTGATTTATTGCAAGTGCAGCTCTATAACAGCGGCTCGATGTACGGCTTGGATTGGAACGTTTACGAGCAAGCCACACCTGATTTCGTTGTCGCTATGATCGAAAAAATTATACTCGGTTTTAAAACTTCGGGCGGATTTTTCGATGGCTTTCCACCAGAAAAAATTGCAATTGGCTTGCCAGCTTGCAATTTGGCTTCGGCTAACGGCTATTTAGAGGTTGATTCCGTCGCTTTGGCTGTGAATTATCTATTGGGCAAAACGAAAGAGCCTGCCGCGACTTATAAATTAAAAACAGCGGGCGGGTATCCAAATTTGCGCGGGATGATGACTTGGTCTGTCAACTGGGACGCCACGGATTCCTGCGCCACTTCCTATGAATTTGCCCAAAATTTCATGAAACTTTTCGCGCCAGTAACTTCTGTACTTATAGCCGAAAAAGAAAAGCCGAAAACAAATTCATCGGCGCGAACTCCGAGCAAGGCAAAACCGCCGAAACTCAAAGCAAATACTCGCGAGGATATTTATTTTGATTTATATCCCAATCCAGCGCGGGCACAATTAACAATTGATTTGCCGAAATTCGCCGAGCCTTTTCTGCCGCTTATTTATACAATAAGGGACTTAAACGGAGAGCCTGTTTTGACTGGCAAACTTTGGCGGCTGACAAATTCCATAAACATCTCGCTACTAAGGCACGGCATTTATTTTGTAACTACCGATGAATATACAGATAAATTTATAAAGGAATAGGAAATTTTATAAATATACCTTATGAGACAGCCCCGTCTTGGTCGCAAGTTAGCAATTGCCAGTTTCCGGTGAAAAGCAATTCATCCGATGACTTGAAGTCATCGGATGAATAAAGAAAAGAAGTGGGGGCAGCCGTTTGCTACTAACATTGCGCTCCTACGGAGCTTCTTTAGATGGCGTCCACCTCGAAGGTGGACGCCATCTGGTTAGTTCTAACTCTGCTGGTTTCCCAGCTGTGGCACACCTCGAAGGTGAGCCACAGCTAACAAAAAGTGCTTTTTTCTATATCGCGTAGCGATTTAATTATGGTAGAAATAGGCAATTGTTTTGCAATTTTATTAGACGGGGCTGCCCCGATAAGTCAGATGACGTGCTTTTAAGACTGGCACGCATGTTCAAATAACCTTGTGATGATACTTACATCTTTAAACACC
>JBBRJR010000203.1:0-4636 GCA_038218865.1 Kapaibacterium sp. (SeqCode)
GGTCGGGGGGATTCGACCGGCTCAGCCACCAAAATATGTAAGTGCCATCACATCGTTCACCCATAACATTGATTCCCATAAGTTAGTATCATTGATTAGTAACATTGTCAATGCCATTATCATTGTTACTTTTATCATTCGCTATATCGGGTTCATTCTCTACTGAATTCGATTTTTCCACTTCTAAATGCAACTGATCTCGCTTTTGATTGAGTGGAATTACTTCATTATCGTTTAATTTATCGGAAAGATCTTTCGAGATTCTGTCATCTTTTTGGTGAGGATTTTCTTCCTTCATCTTTGAAAAATCAGTAGCGGCGTAGTCTGGCAGCGGCTGCCGGATTTGAGTAGCTTTGGGAATGCTCTCGACTTCTTTTTGCACGACGTTTATTTGCGATTCGACTTCTTGCTTTATGTCTGAGAGTTGGCTCTGCAAATCGCTTTGTGCTTTTCGCAAATGAGCCATCCCTTTGCCGAACATTTGAGCGATTTCCGGCAATTTTTTAGGTCCAAAAAGCACAATTATAGCCAGAAGAATCAGAATTAATTCTCCGCCGCCTACGTCAAACATTTGAATTCCCGCTATTTGTCAATTTTTTGCTTCTTTTCTTCGTCCGGATCAAAATCCGATGCTTTTTTAAATTCCTTTATGCCGGTACCAAGCCCACGCATAAGTTCTGGTATTTTCTTTGCTCCAAAAAGCAAGACGACCACCAATAGAATAAGTAATATTTCGGTAAAGCCAAGACTGGGCATTTCGCACCTCTATTTTTAAGCGTTATGGACAAAATTTTGTATTGATTTAAATACAGCCAAGCCGTCATCGGCGCCTACAACTACGTCCGAGTACCGTTCGGGATGTGGCATCATTCCCAATACGTTACCGCGATCGTTGATGATACCGGCAATGTTATTGATTGAGCCGTTCGGATTGGCTTTCGGCGTTATGTCGCCATTTTCTTCGCAATAGCGGAAAGCTATGCGGTTAGTGTGTTCGAGTACTTCGATTGTCGTAGCATCGGCAAAATAATTTCCTTCGCCGTGTGCTATTGGTATTCGTATAACTTTATGCTTTTCATAAGCATTAGTGAAAGCTGTTTCGTTGTTGCTGACGGAAAGAAATACGTCCTTGCATTTGAATTTCATATTTGAATTCCTTAGCAGCACTCCCGGAAGAAGTCCAGCTTCGGTCAATATTTGGAAACCGTTGCAAATGCCGACGACCAAGCCGTCACTATTAGCAAACTGAGCAACCTGCTTCATTATCGGTGAAAAGCGGGCTATAGCGCCGCACCGCAGGTAATCGCCGAAAGAAAAGCCGCCCGGAATAACTATGCAATCGATGCCCGAGGGTATTTCGTCCGATTTATGCCATAAATTAACAACTTCCTCGCCTAAGCAAGTGCCTGCGGCATAAAGTGCATCGTGATCGCAATTTGAACCGGGGAAAGATATTACGCCAAATTTCATTGCTTAAACTTCCCTTAAAAGGATTTCGAAATCTTCCATTATCGGATTTGCCAAAAGCTCGCGACAAGCGTTATTGACCACGGAATATGCTTTGTCCTCGCTTTCGGCTTCGACGGCAAGACTTATGTACTTACCGATGCGAATATGGCTTATTTGGTTTAGATTCATCGAAGAAAGGGCGTGCTCGACCGTTTTGCCCTGCACATCTAATATGCCTTCGCGTAACGTTATTTTTATTTCGGCATTATAATGTTTCATGTAATTTTCCAATAACAAATGTTATGTATAATTTTTATTTTACAATTTACAAATTAATAAAAAAACTGCTATTTTCCTAATATGAAAAAGTTTTTTAATTAAACTGGCGCTCGATTAGTTTCTGCATTATGATGCTTTTAATGTTAGCAGACAGTTGATTAAGTACAATTTTCTTGTCATTCCCGAGAAGGCGGGAAACTATGTTTTTGAAAGTAACTGATAAACAATAGGTGGCTGCCCCGATAAGCAAAGTTCAACAATTTAGCTATACCCAGCGAAATCTGAATTTTTCTATATCGCGTAGCGATGGCATTATGGTAACAATTGAATAAAAAGTAAGATGTTTACTCCATAGGAGTTAAATATAATCGCTACGCGATAAATGTCTTTTTGATTGATAAGTGTTACCATAATTAAATCGCTAAGCGATAAAAAAAAATATTTTAATTAAACGTATTTCTATCAAAACATAACTTATGAGTCAGCCACGACAATACTTTTAGGATTTCGACTTATGGTACAGCCTCAAAACAGCTATTATTAGTAAATCAGCAGACTCTTGCCATAATTTAATCGCAAGGCGATAAAAAATTCTAATTATAATAATTTCTATATATATATTTCTTATCGCACCAGACAATCCGCAGACTACTATTTATAATCTTGTTTGACCTAATAGCAATTTAAAATTATTCATTCGTTATTACTTTTTATGGATAATGATTTTTACATGAAACTTGCACTCGCAGAAGCGCGAAAAGCCCTGACTTGGGGCGACGTGCCAATTGGCTCAGTAGTTGTATTTGAAGGCAAAGTTATAGGTCGCGGTTTCAATCAAGTTGAAAAAAAAGGCGATCCTTTCGCTCATGCTGAGCTGATTGCTATGCAAAAAGCTATAAAAAAATATGGACATAAGCATTTGCTTGGCTGCGATTTATATGTTACGCTGGAGCCCTGCGCTATGTGCAGCGGAGCTATTGTTTTGGCAAGGATAAATCGCCTTATTATCGGCACTTTGGACGCGAAAACGGGCGGCTCGCTAAGCCTATATAATATTCCGCAAGACGCAAGGCTTAATCACCGCGTTGAAGTTTCGCACGGCATTTTGCAAAACGAATGCTCGCTCGTACTAAAAGATTTTTTCAGCCTCCTTAGGGCAAAGAAAAAAAATATATTACCCAAACAAAATGAAAAGCAACCAGATGGAGTCAATAATGAATATTTCAAAAACGAATAATTCAATAATGAGTGAATCAAACGCTATAAAGCCAGCTCTTTATTTGGTGCCGACTCCCATTGGCAATTTGGAGGACATAACGCTGCGTGCATTGCGTTTGATTTCTGGCGTCGATATCGTCGCTTGCGAAGATACCCGCCAAACTGGCAAATTATTGAAACTTCTGGACATCCGAGCAAAATCAATTGAAAGCTACCACGACTATAACGAAAGCACGAAATCCGAATATCTAATTTCAAAAATTTTGGAAGGAAAATCTATTGCCTTAGTAAGCGACGCCGGCTCGCCGGCTATCTCAGATCCGGGCTATCGCTTAGTGCAAGCGGCTATCCGCTCTGAAGTCGATGTTGTGGCTTTGCCGGGCGCTACGGCGTTCGTACCGGCACTCGCGGCAAGCGGAATGGCTGTGCATGAGTTTGCTTTTCTGGGGTTTCCACCGCAAAAAAAAGGGCGACAAACCTTTTTGCGGCGCATATCGCGGCTCGAGATGACCGTGATAATGTACGAATCGCCATACAGAGTCGGGAAATTAGTTGTCGAATTAATCGAAATTTGCGGAGGCGAGCGAAAAATTTGCCTTGCCCGCGAAATCAGTAAAATGTACGAAGAGTATATTCGTGGCTCACTTTTTGATGTAAAAAAAATAATTGAAGAGCGAAATAATTTGAAGGGCGAATTTGTAGTTATTCTGGAAGGCTTTTCTGAAAGTAAAATTGATTTAGAAATAATAAAAAGTGAATGAAATGCTGATAACCTTCGAAGGGATAGACGGCTGCGGCAAAACCACGCAATTACGATGGCTTAGAGAGTTCCTCGAAAGTTTGGGCAGAAAGGTTCGTACACTGCGAGAACCCGGCGGAAGTGAGCTTAGCGAGCGGATACGCGATATACTGCTTTTTACAAAAGAGAACGTTGCACCGAGGGCAGAGCTTTTGCTTTTCGAAGCTGCGCGGGCGCAACTAGTTGAAACGCTTATTCTTCCTGCTCTTGCAGCTGGCGAAATCGTCCTATGCGACCGGTTTTACGATTCAACTACTGCTTACCAAGGCTACGGGCGAGGCTTGCCGTTGGACGAAATCGCCGAATGCAATAAAATTGCCACGCAATCATTAAAGCCCGATTTAACTTTTTTCCTTGATCTTTCTCTCGAAGAATCAAAAAATAGGTCGCACAACCGCCACCAAGACCGCATCGAGCAAGCGGGCGATGAGTTTTTTGAAAAAGTACTGGCAGGATTTCACAAGATAGCTGAGCAATCGCCTGAGCGGTTTCACATAATAGACGCCTCTGGCACGAGCCGCGAGACTTCCGCAAAAATTATTGAGATAGTCAAAGCAAAGCTCTAAGCTATCCACTTTTTCCATATTTCAGGAGTATGCCCTACGGCGGCTTCGCTTCCGAAGCGGGTTATCGGCGTTTTCAAAAGCAATGGATCGCTCAAAAGCTCGGTTTCGGTGTCGAAAATTATATAAGCAAGATTTCGCTTTTTAAATTGCTTGCCGTCGCGGTCTAAGAGCTGCTCGAGCGGTACACGTCGGGCGACGCTTTCGAGTTCGCCTTTGCTCATTTCTTTTTCTGCTAAATCAATAAATTGCGTTTTAACTGCCCGCTCTTTGAAAAATCTAATAGCTTTTTGCGTTGTGCTGCATTTTTTTGTGCCAAATATTTGGA
>JBBRJR010000204.1:0-4619 GCA_038218865.1 Kapaibacterium sp. (SeqCode)
TTCCAAGCTATAGGGAAACATATAAAGGTCGAAGCCGCCGCGGCTTACTACAACTGTGTCGGCTCTATTATTTGTCGGATGCGGCTCGGAGTTTCTATTAGAAGAAACAAAAAATTCCTTGGCTGGCGAATTTGTTTCATAAGGATACGCAACAAACGGAAACACCTCATCGGCGCGAGTGTTGATTTTCATAGAGCCAATTTCTTGTTGGTCAATTTTTGGTAAAATTTCAGCTTCGCCCTGGGGAGTAATTATCTCATTTTGAAAATCAATATCCAACGAAACGGAATAAATATCATAATCATTTTGTCTGTTGGAAGAGAAAAATAATTTTGGCGCTATCTGCGAGCAAGCAACAAAAGGACTTATCTCGTTGAATTCATCTGTATTTATTTTAGAAGAAATGTCAAACTTTTTAGGCTGCGACCATTTGTTGTCTTTCAAAAAAGAATAAAATATATCGGAGTTGCCACGCTTTAAAATTTCTTTTTTCAAGTTAATAGTCTGCGAATAAGGATTATCTCGGTCTGATGCCCAAATAAGTACTATATTGCAAAGCGAGTCTTGACCTGCCCAAGGGTGAGAATCCCAAAACGGGGAATTTACCGGCTCGGCAAGTGCCCTGAACACTGTTTTACCATTTTCCGTAGAAAAAGAAAAAATATCTGTGCCACCTAAGCTACCCCAAAATGGCAAGCCAGCTATATTGGTAAATGCTGTATCCGGTGCGTGAGAAAACGAGGCGAAGCCTGCTGATCGCGTCAAAAAGCTTGCTGCTTCCAAATTACCTGTCAAATAATCAAGTATCGTCTTTTGAGACGTAGCAAACTCCTTGCCCATCAAATCCTCAAAAAAGAAAGTCGATGGCTTGACTTGATCCAATGATGAAATGCCTGCCAAAGTAGAAAATTCTTTATAATATGCTTTTTGGCAGTTATTTTCATTTATTCTAATATATGGCGAAATTTCGTCCTGCGGCGAATTGACGCTGTCGGCACTTTGCCGGAGAGCATCAAAATTTCTTGCGGGCAAAACTTTTACCGGTTTCGTGCTGCAACCAAATATAAATAAGGCAACTATCGCCGTCGTTATAATTTTTATAGTATTTGTCATTTTTTTATCCTTACTTATCCAATGGGTACATCATAATGGTAACTCTTCTGCGGTTAGGCAGCACGGGTGTTTCCCTTATTTCGCTGACGAAAAAGACAAATCGTTTGCCGTTTTTTGCGATATAAGCATAGACGTTGCCGGGCTCGACAAGTAAATCTATAGCTGTTTTTTGTGCTATCGACACATTGAGCAAGTCTAATATGCTTTGTGGTGGTTGAGGCACGCCAACTCCGCCCAAAGTACCAATTATCTTCCCCGTTTGGTCTGAAATGACTATAGGATTTGTATCAAATTGGGTAACTTGTGCACCCAGCTGATTTGCTCCATATTTGTTGCCTGTGGTGAAATTTTGATAAGCAGTCGAAATCATATTCGTATTTGCTGATACGTAATCACAAAAAGCTTGAGCGTCTTCATTGAAAAAATTTCTGTCGATGAGTGCTATGCTGCCCGCTAAGCGAAGAAGTGCGGTATTGTTCGGCAATGCCAAATTTACTTGGCGCAGCAGGATGTCGCCCGCCAAATCGGAATTCAAGGGATAAGTATCAACATAAGCGGCATAATACAGTGTATTATCAACAGCAAATGGCACTTCGGCGATAGGAATTTGGCTTGTGCCTTTGAAGCGATTATCATTCGGGAAACTGCCCGTACTTGCCAAATTTTGCGGAAACTCGAATATGCTAATATTATATCGCGCGTCTAAAGTTACAATTTCTTCGCCTTGGATGGGTCCGGGGGTAACAGTGAAATTAGGATTAAATTCCTCCATTGTTACAATTCTCGTTTGGCAAAGAAATATCGGGTCTTGTTGCTCCAAAGGGCAATCGTTGCAAGAGGCGAGTAGCGAAACGACGGCAAAGAGCAATACTATTTTTATGTTTAAATTTATTTTTTTCATTTTTTTACCTTTTTAAAATGTTACGCCAATACGGAAAACCAATGAATTAGTGCGGACGCGATAAGGCGTTAGCAAGCCGTTGCTTACTGTACGATTAGCAAAAGATATAGAACGGAAGCCCAAATCAGTTGAAAAGTCCATGTATTTAGTAAGCGGAATTTCGACACCTACGCCAAAGCCAAAATTAATCGGCAAAGAGACATCGACGTCTGGGACTTGCAATTTGCAATCTTTGTTTAAATTCAGCTTCATCAAATCAATAGACAGTTTATCCACCGACACCCCGAGAAGTCCATAAACAAAGGGGCTTATGCACGGGCGAACCTCGTATTCCTCTACGTTTTCCAGATTTTTACTTTTTATGATATAATTTGGATTTATTCTTGTGATAACAAAAGAGGAATCCTCATCGCAGCAAACGACGGATTTTGTACGTATTGTGTCGGTAATAAACATTTGCTCGACAATTGTCGTGTCCTGCTGCAAAGTAGTTACTATTCTTTTCTTTTCGCGGATAAGCTCGTAACGAGCATATATGTTCGCCGAAGGGCGTTTTGCAAACGAGCTATCGAATTGGTTGAAAGACTCGACGCCACTCGAAACAATGATTCCCAAGCCCCATCGCTTTGTTTTGCCAAACCTTAAGCCTGCGGCAACATCTGCCAGCCAATCGTCTTTGCCAGCTATTTTGCCTAATGAATTAAAATCATTATAAATCGAGTATCCGGGCTTTAACTCTAAAAACCAACGGCTTAGCACGCGCTCTGGACAATCCAAACACAAAAGGCATGGCACGTTAACTGGCTCGCAATTGCATGGCTCGTCGCAGGGATTACTATATATAGTATCGACAGGCACTTCTCGCAATTCCATCGGCAAAAACGGACTATTATATGTCTCGAAATAATTTATATTATTCAGCTCGTTTTTCTCCATTGTAATTTTTAGTCCGACTAAGTCAGCATCTTCGAGCGGAATTTTTTCCACGTATTTTTTCTTGCTAACGGAGGAATCGATAAAGTGGATATAGCCTTTTATAGCGTATTGCGTATTTTCATTTATCGGACAGCTGTCCGGCTCAGCCACAAATTGAATTTTTTTGACTTCGCCACGCAAAGCATTGCCGTTTCGCAAATTGCCTGTGAGGGGATGGATGTTGTACTTGCCAGCTGCGTTGGGCTTTATTCTGATTGCGTCGTCTCTGTAAATTTTATGTGAGCAAGCGGCTAAGCTGCCAATGAAAATAAACAATACGAGAAGTTTGAAGGGATTAATTATATTTTTCATAAGCCCACACTCAAAGTAAGTCCGACATTGATTGATTTTAAGTTTTCGCGACCATCTGCGCGATAGATAGTATTTGGCGCAGAGTAAATCGCATCGGCTTCGAGCATCATGCAACGCCCGAAGAGTTTGAAATTATACGCCAGTCCAAGCCCCAAGCCTGCACCTAAGCCTAATTTGGAAAGCTCGTCATCTCCGGAGATGGAGCTTATATCGAGCATTGCTTCAGCAAACGGAATGAGCTTATTGTTATAGCAATCCGTTACAAAGGGCGCGTATTTGACGACGGGTGAAATCATCGCGATGTGGTCAAATTTGGGGTACTTATCTTTTTCGCTAGCGAGGCTGAGGTAATCTAATCGAAGACCGTACCAAAGTTTGCAATAGTTTTTGTTCATAAGTTCCAATTTGCCGCCCCAGCTACTCTGGTTGTAGTCTTTGAAATCAGCTTGCGGCATAAGGTAGCTACCGCCCAAGCCTAAGTATAGGTCGGCTGAAAGGCTTATTGGCAAAAAAGAAAAAACGAGCAAATAGAGTAAAATTTTTCTCGACACTTAAATAACTCCTTAAGATTTGTATGAGGGAACGCTATTAAATTAATAAAATAATAAATCATTTCCAAAATATTATTACTGTTTAAAAAATAAAATGTTACGATTTTTCTTCCTATTCTCGAAAAATGTTAATAAATTGAATAATCAAGTTTTACAAATTTTAAAAAATTTAATCATTGAGGTAATTATGGGACAAACCATGGTTCAAAAAATACTCGCCAAAGCTACGGATAAATCCAGCGTCAAAGTAGGCGAAGTATTGGAGCCTCGCGTGGATACGGCGATGTCGCACGAAAACGCAGCCTTAGTTATGAATCAATTCCAAGAGATATTCAAAGGGATAGATAAACCTGCAAAGGTTTGGAATCCGAATAAAATTGCAATTATTTTTGACCACCGAGTGCCAGCAGAAAGTAAAAAAACAGCAACTAATCAGAAAAAAATCAGAATGTTCGTAGCCGAGCAAGGCATTTCCCGCTTCCACGACATCAGAGGCGACGAAGGCGGCATTTGCCACCAAATACTTCCTGAAAGCGGATACGTACTGCCCGGGACGGTCGTCGTTGGCACTGACAGCCACACTACAACGCACGGCGCTTTAGGCTCGTTTGCTTTTGGCATTGGCGCTACCGAAATGGCGTCCGTTTGGGCTTTGGGCAATGTTTTGAACGTCGAAGTTCCGGCAACTATTAAAGTTGTCATCAACGGCGAGCTTCCACCCTACATTTCGCCAAAAGATATTATTCTAAATTTAATTGGAAAAATAT
>JBBRJR010000205.1:0-4589 GCA_038218865.1 Kapaibacterium sp. (SeqCode)
ACGGTTCAGAAATTGCTTTGCAGTATGTCTTCCACCTGATTTAGCCTTGCCAAAAATAAAAAAAATTAAAATTAATTTTGAAATATCAATTTTTTTTTACAATTTAGCAAAAGAAAAGGCATTACTTAATTATAATTAAAATAAAATCCCTTATGGATTTAAAAAATATATACAAAACAAGCCTGATACAAAGCCCTTCATAGCCGGCAAGCCCTCGTGCCGACTTATTTCTTATGTAAAATGAATTATGAAATTGAAAAATTATTATTGAAATATTGTTGTTTTTTAATTATTGGAGTTTAAAAGCATAATGAGCATTAGTTTAATAGGTAAATCAATAACTGAATCGGCTACTTTACGATTAAATGAATTAGCCGCCGTTCTTCGAGCAAAAGGAGAGCCGGTTATACACTTGGGTGGCGGTGAGCCCAAAACAAAAACCCCGCTAGACGCAATTTTGCAAGCAGTTTCTTTGATAAATACGGCTGAAGTACGCTATACTCCCGCCGATGGTATCCCTGCCCTAAAGCAAGCAATTATCAGATATACTGAAGATTTTTACAACAGAAAAGTTGAGCCAGAGAACATTATCGTTTCCGGTGGCGCAAAGCAAGCCATTATGGTTGCTTTGCAGGCAATTATGAACCCTCAAGAGGAATGTATCTTCATTGCTCCTTATTGGGTGTCGTATCCGGAGATGGTTAAGCTTTGCGGAGCTATTCCTGTTCCTGTTTTGCCCGAGGACGGCTCGTTTTATCCACGTATGCAGGACATCGAAAGAGTCGTTACGTCCTACACGAAGTGCATAATTATTAACAGCCCGAACAATCCGACGGGCGCTATGTACTCAGAGTCTTTCATTCGTGAAATAGTGGAGTTCTGCGAAAAACGCGGGCTGTATTTAATCATGGATGACATCTATCACCGCTTAATTTTCGATGGACGCAAGCCAATTAATTGCTATGAGTTTGCTAAAGATTTGGGCGAAAATTCTAAATTGATTGTTATAAACGGCGTAAGCAAGCAATACTCAATGACAGGCTTCAGAATTGGATGGGCAGTGGCAAGCAAAAAGTTGATTCGCGTTATGACTAATATACAAGGTCATCAAACTTCGGGCCCAAGCGTAGTTTTGCAAAGAGCAGCTGTCGGAGCGCTGAACGGCGTGCAGTCGAGCGTGGATAATTTGCGCCGCACGCTGGAAAACAATCGAAACGTTATGATGGAACATTTAAAAGCATTTGAAGGCATTCGCGCAACTATGCCCGACGGCACATTTTATTGCTTTGTTGATTTCAGCCACTACGAAAAAGATTCGCGGAAGCTAAGCGAATTCCTCCTCGATAAAGTTAGAGTGCTCACAATGCCCGGCATTGAGTTTGGATTAGAGGGGCATTTGCGGCTTTCGACTTGTGGAACAATTAAAGAAATTACCGAAGGCATAGAAAGAATAAAGTGGGCGCTCGATCCTAACTCCGCAAACGAGCTTTACATCGGCGACCGTAAACTTGTGAGGGATTGGTTATGAAATATTTAGAATTTTCTACACCTGCCTCCAAACATGCAAAAGAGTACGCAAGCGAATTTAAGTTAGCCAATCAAGGTTTGCAATATCTTGATACTGTTTATTGGAATTTGCCCACGCCTGCGCTCGTGGAAGAAGCCGTTTTTCGCGGTGAAGGCAAACTTACCACCGGCGGTGCTCTTCTCGTCAATACTGGCAAATGGACTGCCCGCGCAGCTAATGACAAATTCATTGTAGATGAAGAATCTACGAATGATAAGATTTGGTGGGGCGTCTATAATCGTCCGATAACGCAGGCAAATTTCAATGCTTTGCAATCTCGCTTGACGGCTTATTTGCAAGGCGAAGAATTGTTCGTCCAAGATTGCTACGTCGGCGCTGACCCGAATTATCGTATGCCGATTAGAATTATTACAAATACCGCTTGGCAAAGTCTTTTTGCGCGCAATATGTTTATTCCGATTGAAAATCGCGATGCTCTAAAAACACATATTCCAGAGTTCACCTTGATTGCGGCGCCTTCCTTCAAAGCAGATCCAAAAGTGGACGGCACAAGAACCGAAACAGCGATGGTCATTAATTTTGCACAAAGAACAGCACTTGTCATCGGCTCGCATTACGGTGGTGAAGTGAAAAAAACGATTTTCACTATAATGAATTTCCTCAAACCACTCGAAAACGTGATGGCTATGCACTGCTCGGCTAACGTTGGCAATGATGGCGATGTAGCTTTGTTCTTCGGCTTGTCCGGTACGGGCAAAACCACGCTTTCAGCTGATCCGAAACGCAAACTCATCGGCGACGACGAGCATGGTTGGAGCGACGAAGGCGTTTTCAACTTCGAGGGCGGCTGCTACGCCAAAGTTATTCGACTTTCGGCAGAAGCAGAACCTGAAATTTACGAGTGTACACGCCGTTTTGGAACAATTTTGGAGAATGTTGTCTTCGATCCCGCCTCCCGCAAGATTGATTTGGACGACGATATGCTGACCGAAAACACTCGTGCTTCCTATCCCTTGGATTTTATTCCTAATGCTATGGAAGAAAAAATGTCGCGAACTCATCCAAAGGATGTTATCTTCTTAACTTGCGACGCAACTGGCGTTTTGCCGCCGATTGCACGGTTGGATATGGATCAGGCTATGTATCATTTCATTAGCGGCTATACTTCAAAAATCGCAGGTACCGAAATTGGACTCGGAATTGAGCCTGAAATAGCCTTTAGTGCGTGTTTTGGAGCGCCATTTATGGTTCATCATCCATTTTACTATGCTAATTTATTGCGTAGCAAAATGGAAAAGAACAATACCCGCTGTTGGCTGGTTAATACCGGCTGGGTAGGCGGGAAATTCGGCGTCGGAAAGCGCATAAGTATCCGCCATACTCGCAATATGCTTAACGCTGCGTTGGACGGTAAGTTAGATGAAGTCGAATATAGAACTGATAAAATATTTGGCTTCCACGTTCCGCTCACCTGCCCAGAAGTTCCAGTAGATGTTCTCGAGCCATCGAACGCTTGGGGCAATAAAGAGGAATATTGGAACAAATATGATGCCTTAGCTGCCCGTTATATTGAGAATTTCAGACTATATTCGAGCGGTTGCCCGCAAGAAGTCTTGAACGCGGGTCCAGTTCGCCCCGTAAAGAATTTTTAATATTTTAATTACTTCAATAAAAAAGCCGCTCCAAGTTAATTCTTGAAGCGGCTTTTTGTTTAGTTACTTAAAAATTATTTTACAATTGACAATGTTTTGACAGCTCTTCCTTCGGATGATTGAATCCGTAGATAATATACGCCGGAAGGCAATTTGCTAACGTTCAATGTTTGAATATGTATCCCTTTATCAATCTGCGAGTTAATGCCTTCTATGGTAATTACTTCGCGACCTAATAAATCTACAACGTTGAATTTAGCATCTCGAATATCTCTATCCGAAGAATATGTGATTGTAACCATATCATTCGCAGGGTTTGGCACGATTGATTGAATATCCAATCCTGAGCCATTATAATCATTGCGATTATTTACGCTCGTTATAGGGTCTGTCAAAGCAAATGTGCCAGTTGTTATAACGTTTAAGTTGTCGTCATAAGTGATAAACTCAACAGAAGCGTTGTTTCCTACATCACCTGAAACGGTTATGAATATTGGTTTAACTGTTTCGGCTGGTGCAGCGTCTGCTACGCCATATTGTGGAGTATTAACAATATAACTTCCATCTTCAAGCAAACGCGGCATAATATATGTGCTTTCGCCTGCGGAATTAACCGGCCCTACTGCCAATATATTGACCGAACCCATTGGTTTCAAACTTATTGTTGTTATGTCTTTGTTGTAACCATTTGCATTTGTGAAGTAAAGCGAGTAAGTCTTGACGTTTTCGGGCTTTGTAGTTTTGTCAATTCCGATCATGTCATCGCCAAGTCCGCGAACAAACGCTTCGTATTCGATTTGCTCAGTTTGGAAATCTTCATCTTCGCCATCTATTTTGTAAGAATAACGCACTAAAACAGGGAAGTTGTTAATTGGTAAGGTGTTACTGAATTTTAAACTTACCTTTTCGTAAGCACCACGAGCAACACTTAGCGGAATAAATCCGGTATTGTTTTGTACTTGACCCGTTGCGGTAGCTGTTTTAAGCTCGAGCAAAGCTGGATTCAAAGAGTAAACCTCTACGCCTGTGATTGTTACGTCATTTTCGGTTTCATTTGGACTAATAATCCATAAGTCGCCGTCGTCTGCGTTGTTCATCAAAATACTTGTTTGCGCTGGTTTTTCGCTAAGTACTTCATTTGTCTTACCTTTCACGGCTGGTTTAAAATTACCCAAATGTATTACATCTGAAGTCGTTTCCCAAGGCAACCATTTCTTGTATCTAACCACTTTGTATTGTACTACTGTATCGCAAGTTACGCATTCGCAATTTGTAAATGAATACCTTATCGAATACATAAGCGTATCGCGGCATTTGAAGCTACCGGATAGTGGTGGGAATATCATTTGTAGTTTTAGATTAGCACCTTTCATCCAATCTATACATTCGCCCGGTCCCCATTTAGCTTC
>JBBRJR010000206.1:0-4580 GCA_038218865.1 Kapaibacterium sp. (SeqCode)
CGTTTATATGTTGTTATTGTATGCAAAGAGTAATTCTTCTCTATTTTGCAATATTCAATAAATTTTTCTACACAATCACTATATAACATATTTTCTATCCTCATTTAATCTTTATAGCTTTATAAAAATAGCAAAGATTAAGCCATGATTTATATTTATTAAGATTTAAAATTAAAACAAGAAAAAATATATTAAACAAATATGATATTTTTCTTATATTGATTAATTATTTTTTGACAAATTTAATATTTATGAAATTTAATATTTATTTAGGAATGACGAAATTTGAAAGTAATTAGAACAATAAAAGAAATGCAACTATTTTCGCAAGGCATGAAACTTCAAAATAAAAAAATCGGATGCGTGCCTACAATGGGTTTTTTGCATCGCGGGCATGAAAGTCTAATAACGCGGGCGAAAGACTTGAGTGATTGCGTTGTTGTAAGCATATTCGTCAATCCTACTCAGTTTGGTCCTAATGAGGATTTCGACCGCTATCCCAGAGCTTTTGAAAATGATTGCAAACTAATCGAAAGCGCCGGAGCTGACGCCGTATTTGCTCCCGATGTACTTGAAATGTATCCCGTGGGCTTTTTAACTGAAGTAAAAATAGGCAAAGTAACAGAAAAATTTGAAGGGGAACGCCGTCCGGGCCACTTTGAAGGTGTGGCATTAGTAGTAGCAAAGCTTTTCAATGCTATCAAACCAGATATTGCTGTTTTTGGTCAAAAAGATTATCAGCAAACACTGGTTATTAAAAAAATGATACGGGATTTAAATTTCGGGATAGATATAGTCATCGCTCCGACAATGCGAGAAAGCGACGGCTTAGCAATGAGCTCGAGAAACACTTATCTTTCGCCTGCCATCAGAGAAAAAGCAACAATATTATTTCAAGCTTTGGAAGAAGCTATAAAAGCAATTGAATCGGGAACGAAAGAAAGAAAAATAATTAACGCCATAATGCACAAAACATTACGCAGTGAGTTGGAAATAAAAATTGATTACGCTGTTTCGGCTTTATCCAATAATTTGGAAGAGCCTGATGTTTTTTTAGCTGGAGACCACATAGTTTTACTTTTAGCTTGCTTTTTGGGGAAAACAAGGCTAATTGACAACGCAGTTGTTACAGTGCCATTAACAAAACAAATGTAATATAATCTCAATATATGTATTAAGAGTCTGTTGATTTACTAATAATCGCTGTTTTGTCATTCCCGTGAAAGCGGGAATGACAAGCTAACTGGACTTAATCAATAGTCTGTTAAAATTCAAATACTAAAGAAACATAATGAGCCAAGCCGCTTTCGGCTAATTGTTCTTTTGCTACGGAATAATCGATATTCGTTTTGAACTGCAATGACGGCAAAATATCGTCTAAAATCGGGCGAAGCGATATACCTGCTCCCCATTGCGTCATTGGAAAGAACTTAGCTTTGCCGTATCTGTCTCCATAAAAAGCAATACCGCTACGGAAGGCTATCATTTCGTGCAAGACAACCTCAGTTCCTATTACAAATGTGGGAGATAAATCGTATTGATTATATATTGCATCCACGCCTAATAATACATATTTTGTAGCAGGCACAAACACGTTCTCGAGTGAGCCGTCCGTCGTCGAGCGGCTGGTATATGACTGCTCATTAAGTCCGTACTCCATAGCTATACCTGTGCGGATTGTGTATGGAATTGATTCCATACCGTACTGCTTTTTATTCCAAAGCATCGTGCCAGATATATTCTGAACAGCCAAACCAAACGAAAACAGATTCATAACATTGAATTTCGTGCCAATGTCCAACGCCACTCCCGTAGCTTCCGTAGGAGAACCTGCAAGATTATTCATCAAATACTTTAAGCCTACACCCATACTGGCGAATTCCATGCTATAAGCTCCAAAGGCAGCTATTGTGTATTGATTCGCAGATAATTTGCCATGAGGATTGCCCATCGCATCGCGAGAAATAAATGAGCCGGAAAACATTGAATTTACGCCAAAGCCTACTCCAATATTTTCACTTATTTGCTGACCATAAGCTATTGTCGAATTTGTCCTTCCCATTCCGATGTTTCCCACTGTGGTAGCAACAATCGGCTTTTCAGAGAAATACCCCAGCCCAGCAGGATTGTAGAATACTGCAAAAGGCTCGTTGGAAATTGCCGTATAGGCGCCAGCCATTGAAATTGCCCTTGACCCGAAATTTCTAAGCAAATAGGATTCGGCATACCCACCATGGGTAGCTTGAGCCATTAAATTGACGCTGCTTACAAATACCATCACAAAAGTAATGATAATTGCTTTCGTCAGCTTCTTTGGTTCTACGCCCAATTTATTCATGTGGTTAATATTCAACATTTCGACCTCTCGACTAAAGAAAATACAGCCTTTCTTTATCACTAATTATTATTGCCAATATATTTATTTTTATAATATTAAAAACTATACTAATAGTCTGTTGATTTGCTAATAATAGCTGTTTTGTCATTCCCGCGTACGCGGGAATCTATTGTTTATCAGTTACTTTCAAAGACATGGATTCCCGCCTTCGCGGGAATGACAAGTAAATTTGACTTAATCAACAGTCTGCTAACAATCAATGTTTTAGTAACAATATTTAATTTCACCCAAAAAACTCTTTATTTTATTATTTAATTTAAAGTTTAAATGCAATTTTTATGCCAGCGGCATCACTACCTTAAAATAAATCAATAATGATTAGTTTATTTCTTTCTTTTGCGGAACAAAATTTAAGAATTTCAAGTATGTTCTTTGAAAATTAGATAAAATAGCATATATTTGAAAAATATTTTTATTAACAATTATAATGAAAATGAAGATTCTGTCAATTGAAACCAGTGGCAACATTTGCGGCGTTGCTTTGTCTGGAAATAAACAATTATTATGTGAATACAATTCTTTTACGAATAATTCACATGACAAATTATTAGCTGAGTATATTTCTCGTATTTTATCCGATAACGATATGATAGTTGATGACTTAGATGCTGTCGCTATTTCTTCGGGTCCCGGTTCGTTTACCGGACTTCGAATTGGCGGCGCTGTTGCAAAATCACTTTGCTATTCGAATAAGCCAAAACTTATCGCAGTGCCTACATTGGACTCAGTCTCCGCAGCAGCCGTAAAATACAATTGTAATAAATCGAATATATGCGTTTGTATCAAATCTCATAAAGATATGGTTTATTTCCGTATTTATGATTCATTTGGTTTTCCTCAAAGTGAGATTTATTTTGATACCTTAGAGGAGTTGCAAAAGTACTTGCTGCCTTCTACAATGCTTTGCGGAAACGGCTTTCCAAATAGCTTTGAAAAAATTTACTTCAACGAGGGAATAAAGGCTGGTTATATAGATGTTTATGCCCAAAAACTATATCAAAACCATGAGTTTACTCGCCCCGAAGACTTTGAGCCCTTGTACGTGCAAGAATTTGTTCCCAAGAATAATTTATAGTTGGAATTTCAATGAAAAATATATTTATAATGGTATTTCTGATAATAGCATTCTCTGCTCCTAATTTATTGTGCGAAGAAAAACCTGATATTTTGCTGGAAAAAGGAAAATTAGCTCTATTCAACAAGGATTTGCTGTCTTCTCTTGAATTTTTGAATCGATCTATAGAATTGGATTCTACAAACCACGAACCTTTTTACTATCGCGGGTTAATTCATTTGTATAACAACAACTTTGTCTTTTCAGTTTTAGATTTTTCTAAATCAATTTCTCTAAACAAAGATTTCCCTGATGCTTACAATAATCGGGGGCTGGCTTTCAGTTATCTTGATGAAATGGAAAAGGCATTTGCTGACTATTCAAAAGCTATAAAATTGGACTCCCGTTTTTCTGAAGCATATATGAATCGAGGAAGTGGTAATTTAACTCTTGGCAACTTCGAATCCGCTAAAAAGGATTTTGATTTGGCAGAGAAAATAAATCCCAAAAATCCGGAATTATATTACCAAAAAGGACGATTGTTTTACTTAAAAGAAAATTATAAAGAAGCTATTAAAAACTTTACCAAAAGCCAAGAATTAGGTCTTAAATCTGTTAAAGTTTTGTATAATCGCGCTAATGCTTATGTGAAAAACAATCAGTTTGACAAAGCAATCGAGGATTATACCGAGGTTTTAGAAAGTAACCCACAAGACATGGAAGCTATTAATAATCGTTCTTTTGCGTATGATAAATTGGGCAAGCCCGAGCTCGCAGCCAAAGATAAATTCACTATCGATAGTCTAAGAAACGTTCTGTATCCTCCGGTAATTGTCAAAGCCTACGCAACTTTTACAGATTCAACTGGCACAGTTTCTATGGAAATACCTGATGACTGGCACATAGAAGGCACTTATTCACCAGGTAAGATTGAAATTTTGCTTAGCAGAGATAGCATTGATTCTGATTCTGATGCTCTGGTTCACGGAGCGATTGCAGGTTTCATTGATAAATTACCGAATGGCTTAAGCGATTCTTCAGCAGCAGAAATTTTGGGATATTGGAAAAGTAAACAAGAGGAAAGTGTAAAAAACTTTTATCTTTATGAAAAATTTAGCGAAAAATCGA
>JBBRJR010000207.1:0-4527 GCA_038218865.1 Kapaibacterium sp. (SeqCode)
AGAGCCAGTGGATATATCCAACGCTGTAACGTTTTTGGCAAGTGAAGATGCTAATTACATTACGGGTCAAGTTTTGCACGTAAACGGCGGACTGCTGATGGATTAGTATTTTTGATATATATTTGGCATTTTAATAATAAAAAAAATTGCCAAAATGTATAAAAATTTTTAGTGAGAAAAAGTGTAAGAATGATTGATTTAAAAAAAATTAAAATAATAATCAAAATCAATCGCAATTACAAAAATCTAATAAATTGAATTATATAAAATTTTTATTTTTTGTTTAACAATAATACACGAGGTGTAAAATGGACGAATTAAAAGCCAAAGTAAAAGAAATCATTGTAAAGAAACTTGGCGTTGAAGAATCACAAGTAACAGACGACGCATCATTTACAAAAGATTTGGGTGCAGATAGCTTGGATACAGTAGAATTAATCATGGAATTCGAAAAAGAATTCAATGTACAAATCGAAGACAGCCAAGCAGAACACATCCAAACAGTTGGCAACGTAGTAGAATTTCTTTCTACAAAAAAATAATAAATACATTATGTTGAATCACAATTACGGCGGAGATTATGCCGAATTATAATTTTCCGCGAGTGGTCATAACAGGCATGGGAGCGGTAACTCCAATCGGCAATACTTTGGAAGAATATCGCCAAGGTTTGCAAGAGGGACGCTCCGGTGGTGCTTTGATTACTCGCTTCGATGCATCAGATTTTGAAACTAAATTCGCTTGCGAAGTTAAAAACTACGACCCGCTGCCTTTCATGAATCGTAAAGAAGTCCAGCGAATGGATTTGTTTACGCAATTTGCTATATCTGCTGCCGCTATGGCAGTTGAAGACTCGGGTATTGATTTCGAGAAAACGGATAAAAATCGTGTCGGCGTAATAGTTGGATCCGGAATTGGCGGTATGACGACTTACCATTCGCAGCAGCAAAACCTCTACGAAAGAGGAGGCAAGCCCGATAGAATTTCACCGTTCTTCGTGCCGATGCTTATTTCGGATATCGCAGCAGGACATGTTGCTATTCGTTGGGGCTTGAAAGGTCCTAACTACGCAACAGTTTCGGCTTGCGCGACTTCATCGCACTCGATTGCCGATGCCCTTATGCTTATCCAACGCGGCGACGCGGACGTAATGCTCGTCGGTGGCAGTGAAGCTGTTGTTTGCCCAATGGGTGTAGGCGGTTTTAACGCACTTAAAGCACTTTCGACTCGCAACGATGACCCCAGCCGTGCCAGCCGTCCGTTTGATAAAGATCGAGACGGTTTCGTTATCGGCGAGGGCGCAGCTATTTTAGTTATTGAAACACTTGAGCATGCTTTAAATCGCGGTGCTAAAATTTATGCAGAAATTGCAGGTTTTGGTCTTACCGACGATGCTTATCACATTACTCAACCTGCTCCGGGCGGCGAAGGCGCTGTGCGCTCTATGCAATTAGCCATTAAAGACGCAGGTCTTGTACCCGAAGATATTGATTATATCAATGCTCACGGTACCTCGACTCCATTTAACGACAAAAACGAATCGGCAGCGATTGAAACTGTCTTTGGTGAGCATGCCCATAAAGTGGCTATCAGCTCGACAAAATCAATGACAGGACACTTATTAGGAGCTGCTGGCGCTATTGAAGCAGTTGCTACAGCTCTGGCTATTATAGATGGTATAGTGCCGCCGACTATAAATTACACTACTCCCGACCCCGATTGTGCGCTTACTTATACGCCTAATGTCGCTCAAAAACGCGTCATTAAGGCTGCTCTCAGCAATACTTTCGGCTTCGGTGGTCATAACGCTACAATATGTTTTAAAGCATATAAGGACTAATGAGGTCTTTCACGTATGAAAGATATTATTAATAAATTATATTCTGCTTTTTCTAAGATTTTACCCCTTAGAAGCATAGAAAATCAAGCCAATCATCTGGAATATTTTCCGGTGATTGGCTTTTTGTCGGATAATAAAAAATCCGGCTTAGAGCAAATGCTGAAAATTAACATTAATCATGTTGAATATTTTGAACAAGCTCTGACACATCGTTCATACCTAGTTATATTAGGTCAAGAACAACAGTATAATTCAAACGAACGTTTGGAATTTTTAGGCGATGCACTGCTTAGTATGTTCATCACCGATTTTTTGTTTAATACCAATCCGGGCTATAACGAAGGCGATTTGACGAAAATTCGCTCTCGCTTGGTCAACAAAAATTCGCTGTCTTATTGCGGATACCACCTCGGCTTGGAAAACTTTATAATGCTTAGCTTTAGCGCTGAAAAAGCTCTAAGGCACGGCAGCGACTCTATAATCGCAGATACTATGGAAGCAATTATCGCCGCCATTTATCTCGATTCTGACTTTGAAACTTCTCGAAATTTTGTTATAGATACACTCGTGCCTATCCTTTTAGATAGTAACTTGATTGAAGACACTAATTATAAAAGCCTGCTTTTAGAAAAAGTTCAAAGCTTCGGTATGGATTCTCCCCGATATAAAGTCATCGACGAAAATGGACCCGATCATCTAAAAGAATTTCACATCGGAGTTTACTTAGGCGAAAATTTACTCGGCGCCGGCAAAGGCAAAAATAAAAAAACTGCCGAACAAGAAGCCGCTAAAAATGCAATTGATTTAAACTTATTCATAAATATAGAAGAAAAATAGTAATGGAAATGTTAATAATTGAAAAATCAAGACCCGGAAGACGTGGCTATTCACTTCCCAAATCTGATGTCCCTCATGTTAATTTAAATGAAACTATACCATCGGAATTTTTACGCAAAGACGCGCCTAATTTGCCAGAAGTTTCTGAGAATGAAATTTCAAGGCACTACATAAAGCTTTCCCTTTTAAATTATAATATCGAGCAAGGACTTTATCCGCTTGGCTCTTGCACTATGAAATATAATCCTAAGGTAAATGAAAAAGTTGCGGCTTTGCCCGGGCTGGCAGAACTCCATCCTTGCTCTCCTGACGAACACTCCCAAGGCGCTTTGCAGCTTATGTACGAGTTAGGAGAAGGGCTGATGGAAGTTACCGGTCTTCAAGGCGTATCATTGCAACCTAGCGCTGGCTCGCAAGGCGAATTAACCGGCATACTTATGTTCCGCGCTTATCACATGGATAGAAAAGATGAAAAACGTAAAACGATTTTAATTCCAGATTCGGCACACGGCACTAATCCTGCTTCTGCTGTCATCGGCGGATTCAACGTCGTCAGCGTCAAAAGTCGCGCCGACGGACGCATTGACATAGATGATTTGAAATCCAAAGCAAACGACGCAGTCGCCGGCATGATGATTACAAACCCCAGCACCGTCGGTATTTTTGAAAAAGACATCGAAGAAGTAGAAAAAATTATTCACGGTTGCGGCGGCTTGCTCTATATGGACGGCGCTAACTTGAATGCTCTTTTGGGCATAGTTCGTCCCGGCGATATGGGATTTGATTGCGTTCATATAAATTTGCATAAAACATTTGCAACTCCGCACGGCGGTGGTGGACCCGGCGCCGGTCCCGTTTGCGTAAGCGAAAAATTAGTTCCATTTTTGCCTGTTCCTCAAGTAAAAAAAGAAGGCGATAAATACGTAATGGTTCGCGAGACAGAAAAGTCAATCGGCAGTATGCACAGCTTTTATGGCAATTTCGGCGTATTAGTCCGCGCTTATACTTACATGAAAATGTTAGGAAAAATCGGCATTCGCGAAGTAGCTGAAAATGCTATCATCAATGCTAATTATATTATGAAATTGATGGAAAAAGAATACGAAATGCCGTATAAAGAATTTTGCATGCACGAGTTCGTATGCAGCGCTGACCGCCAAAAGGCTTTGGGCGTAAGTGCCAAAGACATAGCTAAGCGCTTGCTTGACTACGGCTTCCACGCTCCGACGATATATTTTCCGCTTATCGTACACGAAGCAATGCTTATCGAACCAACGGAAACCGAAGCTAAGGAAAATTTGGAGCGTTTCGCAGAGACGATGAATAAAATAGCCGAAGAAGCACGCACGAACCCGAGCTTAGTTACTAATGCTCCAACCAATGCACCGCTCAAACGCTTAGACGACGCTTTAGCAGCTCGGAAACTGAACGTTAGGTGGTAATTGGTGGTCTTTAGGCTTTGGGCAAGAAGGAAAGAAACGTTATCAGTTGGCAGTTTCCGGTTGTCAGTAAAAGGCAAGTCTTGCGTAGGGGCGAACGCAAGTTCGCCCAAAATATTTATTTGTTCAGTGATTTCCGTAGGGGCGGGTTCCAAACCCGCCCTTCTCAGACGTGCCCATAAAGTGGGCGATGATTAGGTAGCGACACGGCATGCCGTGTCCTTGATCCCGCCCTCTATTTGGGCGGGCTCAAGAACCAGCCCCTACATCGGCATCATTCTTCTTTACTCCGAAGGATTAATAATGGGCTGTCTCATAAGGTATATTTTTAGGTTTTATACATAACTTTTTTGATAAATGAACAATAAAATTGCAAAAATAATATGAACACCCCCTAGCCTCCTCTTAAAA
>JBBRJR010000208.1:0-4522 GCA_038218865.1 Kapaibacterium sp. (SeqCode)
TTTGTTGAATGAACAATAAAACTGCAAAAATAATATAAACACCCCCTAGCCCTTTCTTAAAAAAGAGGGGACAATAACATGGAAATTGAATTTTGTAAGTTCTTATATTACAAGTGTTTTTTCTCCCCCTCTTGTAAGAGGGGGACGGGGGTGTTTAAAAAAGTAAGTATCATCACAATATTATTTTAACAAACGTGAGTGTCTTATAATATTTCGTTTTACTTATTGTGGCAGCCACTCGGCGCAAAGGTCATATCTCAACAACTTACGAAACTTTTGCATTAGGTTCTTGTTTCCCCCTATTTTTAAAAGGGGTTAGGGGGATTTTCACGAAACAAATCCCTCTGTTCGCTTCGCTCACTGCCCCCTTTTGAAAAAAGGGGGAAAAATCATTCTTCATCTCACTGAAAACTGACCACCGAAAACCGAAAACTTCATTTCTTAATGCCTTTTCTTATCTGACTCCTGAAAGCTGATTGCTTCTTCAATATTCTGAAAAATTTTGAATATTTGATTTAGATGAGTAACTTCCAGTAAGTTCATTACTTTTGGCGGGATTTGAATAAGTGCGAATGTCGTGCCTTGCTTGCGGCTTGTACTCATACCGCTGACGAGCATACCTAAGCCCGAGCTATTGATTAAATCAACTTCGGACATATCGACAACTAACATCGATAAATTTAACTCTTTCGACGATTGCAAAACGTGTGTGAATTCCATAGCATCGTTGCCGCCGAGTACTCTTTGTTTCATTAGAAGTACGCCGATTTTTTCGTTGCCAACTATCGGCTCGATTCGATATGTAGTTTCCTCTGCCATAATTCCGCTCTTATGTTTGGATAATAATCCAATATTACAAAAAAAAATGATAACTTCAAAGATAATATATTTTTTAAAAATAATATTTCAATAAAAACCTAAATCAAACCAGAACGCTTTCTGATGAACCATTCGACAGCAAAAAGAAAAATAGCAAATCCGAGCAAATACGGCAAACTCCAAAGCGCCGTTTCATCTCGTAAACTTACGCTGTTTGGCTTGAAGCTACGATGTTTTTGTATGTCATCTATTGCATTGCCGGCGTCGGGAACAAGATAAAACTTGCCTCCTGAGCGCTCGGCGATGGATTTCAAAAGTGCTATATTCATCTTTAAATTCTGATATTCAAGCGACACTTCGCCGATTGTAAATCGCCCGTTGTCGCTGCCTAAGTTGCGTCCGGAAAAGGTGGCTGTTCCTGAAAAAGCGTGGTCGCCTTCGGCTAATGCAGCAACGGTGCCGTAGTAGCGGCCGCTGCCTAAAGAATTCAGCGTAATCTCTCTTTCGCCGGATTCGCCAGAAATTTTAACTACAACGGTGGCTTTATCTATCGGCGTATAGGATTGGTCATAGACTTCGCCGATAAATTCCACTTGGTCGCTTGGGTTATATATTTTTCGTGCTGTGCGAATTTTTACTAATTTATTTTGCTCGGACACAGAAAGCCATTTCATGCTGTTATTTATCAAAACGCTGAATAAATCGTAATTATCCTCACGTCCTTTGGATAGCTCTTGGGCGTAGCCCAATAATTTCCAGCGATAAAGTCCATAACCCAAAAATGCGACGCACTTGGAATTTTGGAAATTCCGCGTAACAATTAACGGGTCATTGAGCGCCGCATTATTTATTTTCATAGTCGAAACTACATCACTTTCAGGCTTTACTCGGACGAAGGTTTCGGTGCGGAAAAGCGGAGGTAAATTATTCCAAAGCTTAGCATCTGAATCGCTTCCCGTAACTCTCAAAAGCGGTGAAGATAGCGCGGAAGGCTTTATGTCTGGCAATGCCAAAAATTCTTGTGGTCGAGAGGAAACGATAATAAACGGCAAATAATTTTGCAATGATTTCAATTTATTATAATCGACTGCCAAGCCTGCCACAAAAAGCAATGGCTTGCCACGCTCGAGCTCGCGGGCTATCATTTCGAGTACACTTTGCGGGGTCGATTGCACTGGAAAGCCGACGAGTACGATTATTTCCGAAGCATTTAAATCAGCTTGCGTTGGCGTCTTGTAAAATTCTGCACCTTGCTTTTGTATGTAATCATTAAGTACGACGCCCTTTTCCAGCGAAAGCGATTGTTTTATAAAGGAAACATCAGACGATGGAGCACCAGCGAAAAGTGCTATATTTCTTTTGTTTTTCAAGACCCGTATAAATTCCGAGCCAATGTTGTTTTTATCTGTAATTTCCTTTTCCTTAGGAGCAATTTTAGCAGTAATTTTCCGCATTCCTTCCGTTCGCGGCATGTATTCGACGGTTGCCGAATATTTTTCTCTGTCAGGCTCTAGCTCGATTTCTTGTTCGGAAAGAATAGTATTATTATCGGACACGACTAATTTCACTTTTTCTTTGCCAAAGCCAACAGCTTTGAAATTTATATTTATCGGAACAGGATTGTCGATATAGGCAACTTCGTTAGTAACAATTGATTGGATTGAAATATCCACTGGTTCCAAAGTGTCGCCAATGCCAATTATATAAAATGGTTTGCCGAAGCGCTCGGCGTCGAAAATGGGGTTATTGCCGGCATTGAAAGCGCCGTCTGTTACGAGCAGGACAGCTCGTGTATTTTTCTCGTCGGAAGTGGCGTAAAGCCGGCGTACAGCTTTAGATATGTCGGTATTTTGTCCCGAAAAATCAAGTGAATCAAACGACGGCTCTGCAATTGAACGCGTTTCAGAATCAAACGAGTATGCGTCAGTTGTAATATTACTGCCCAAAATATTTAATTTCTCCATCGCTGCTTTGTACTGTTCTCGTCGCTCGCCGCGAGCGTCTTTGGCAGCGGCGGAGATGGAATTATCCAGCAATACAGCTACTCTTGGCTCTTCGACAGAGGAGCGGATGATTGATATAACGGGCTCGAATACAACGAACAAAAGTAGCGTTAAGGCAAGAGTCCGCATTGTGATTAGCAAAATTCGTTTTGATTGCGAAATTGGCGGAATGGTTTTTGTATAAGTCCAGAAAGCTAAAGCAAATCCGGCTATAATAAAAATTGCCAAAAGCCACCAATAGCCGGCTATAACTAAATTATATGAATTCATTACTTTTATTTTTAATTGTAAATGAAGTATTAACGAAAGTAATTAAATAAGATTTTTAATTATCGGACAGCTTGCCGCATTCGTTCGATATTGCTTTTGAAATCGCCGGTAAACAGAGCCGAGCCAGCGACTATTATATTTGCTCCCGCTGCGTAAACATCGTGAATATTATCGGGCGTTATGCCACCATCGACTTGAATCTCAACCTCGCTGCGTCCGTTTGTGTCCAAAAAGTTGCGTAATTCTTCGCAACGCCTCAAAAATGAAGGAATAAAGCGTTGCCCGCCAAAGCCGGGATTAACGGACATTAGCAAAATAAAATCGACATATTCCGCTGCTTCAAAAGCATGGCAAAGTGGCGTCAATGGGTTCAAAGCTATTCCTGCAGATTTGCCGGCACCGGTAATCATGCTTAAAGTGCGATGATGGTGGTATCCCGTTTCGGCATGAATAGAAATCATGTCCGCGCCCGCTTCTATAAATTGAGGTATAAAGTTTTCCGGCTTTTCAATCATCAAATGGCAATCAATCGGCAATTTTGAGAGTGGACGCAGTGCTTTTACGACCAAGGGTCCTATAGTGATATTCGGTACAAAATGCCCGTCCATAACGTCCACGTGTAAAATATCGGCTCCGCACGACTCGCAGAGCGCGACGCTTTCGGCTAAGTGTGAGTAATTAGCCGAAAGCATAGAAGGTGCTATTTTTAATTTTTTCGTGTTAATATTTTTTGTGTTCATATTTTTCCTCGTTTTTGGTTAAACGTATCTTTTGCTACATCATACATTTCATCGAGTTTTGCGTTTACCAGCCCGTAGAGGGAGCTTTTAGGATAATTCCCTTTTTTGTCAGCTTTGCCTGCTTGGATTCCCATTAGAAGCTCCACGCCTTCCTCGATGTTTGATATTGCAAAAATATGAAAATTTCCTTTAATAACATCGTCTATCAAATTTTGGCAGAGCATAAGGTCGTCCACGTTCTGCGTAGGAATGATAATTCCGTGCTTACCGGTAAAACCGCGATCTCGGCATATTTCGTAGAATCCGCGTATTTTTTCATTTACTCCGCCGATGGGCTGAATATCGCCTTTTTGATTTACCGAGCCAGTGATGGCGTAGAATTGATTTATCGGTACACCTGCAATTGCCGAGAGCACAATATATATTTCGGCAGCAGTGGCGCTGTCGCCGTCGATTCCGCCGTAGGATTGCTCGAAGGCAATCGAGGCACTGAGCGAAAGTGGTCTCTTCCGTGCAAATTTTTCTCGCAAAAAGCCTGTCAAAATGAGTACGGCTTTGTTGTGAATATTTCCACTTAAATCAGACTCACGCTCGACATTGATAATTCCTGCATTGCCAGCTGAGATAGTCGCAGTTATGCGAGCTGGCTTGCCGAAAGAGATAAAGCCGTTGTTATAGACTGTAAGCCCG
>JBBRJR010000209.1:0-4472 GCA_038218865.1 Kapaibacterium sp. (SeqCode)
AAAAATATGTCGCATTTCACTTTTCGCCCCAAGCAAGTGTCGAAATAAAGGACAGGAAAGCGATAATTAAATTTAAATCCACCGAAATACATTTTGAATCGCCAAAATGCGATATATCAATCGAAAACTACGACTATTCACCACACTACGGCGTTTTGATTCCAGCGAAAAAGATAATTGTAACTTCAAAAATCAAAGAAATAGAAAGTATAATTACAATAATAAGTTAAAACTACTAAAATTTATAATTTCATTTAAAAATAAAAATTTGAAATATAGAAATAATTCCTTAATTTTGTATCGGTATTTGTTTACCAGTAATAATGTACTGAAAAATTGACAAGGAGTTTGCCATGAATAAAAAGAATTTAGTAATCATTCCTGATCCGACATTGCGACGTTTGCCGCGATACTTACATCTTTTGATTGCATTTCGCGACAAAGGGCTTAAAGATGTTTCTTCCACGGTCATAGCAACCGAGCTTAGTCTCGACTCTACGCAAGTCAGGAAAGACATACAATATACAAATATTATGGGTAAGCCGAAAATCGGTTTCAATGTTGAAAATTTAATATTAGCGATTCAAAATTGTCTTAATTGGGATCGTTACGAGAACGCTTTTCTAATCGGCGCCGGCAGCTTAGGCACAGCGATGTTAGGCTACAAACAATTTAAAGAGTACGGATTAAACTTTGTGGCGGCTTTTGACAGCGACGAAACAAAAATCGGCACCAAGATTCATGGCGTCGAAGTACTAAACATCGAGCGTTTGGCTGTTTTATCTCAATTAATGAAAATCAACATCGCAGCACTTACTGTTCCGGCAAAGTCAGCACAGCAATGCACAGATATTTTGGTCAAGGGCGGCATAGTCGCTATTTGGAATTTCGCACCCACACAGCTTAAAGTCCCAAAAAATGTAATAGTCGAAAACGGGCAATTTTCCTCCAGTCTCGCAGTATTATCACGGAAGTTATCGGTTCAAAAAAGATTAAAAGGCTAATTGGCTGGCTTTGGGCGATTTCCGTAAGGGCGAACGGCGGTTCGCCCAAAGATCGTTCGCCCCTACGGAGTTGGAATAGGTGTCATGCGGCTGCCCCATAAGCAAGGACACGGCTTGCCGGGACCTTACATTAAGAAAATCTGCGTTAGTTGCATTTCCTAATGCCTTCTTCGGGGGCTCAAGCGAAATCGAAGCCCCGCCTTTCACTGGAAAATAACTACTCAAAACTCCTAATTAATTTAATTTTTGTTAATTGCTTGTGACAAAATCAACTTTCACTTGTCTTAGTATATATGTAAGTTGCATTTTTTAAAAATGTTTTTATGTTTTAATCATTTTTAATCAAAAAATCAGCTTAATCAGTTGTTCAGAAATTGTTTTTACTGACAACCGACAACTATTTTCTATTATATGATAATTTCTGGCAGCGAAAAAGCATACAGCGAAAAGTTCTTAATTGCTCGGTAACATAATTATTTTTATAGGATATTAATCTTGTTTTGCGAAAAGATTTTTTATTAATGACTTATTTTGATAATTTTGTTACATTAAATTATGTGAAATTAAAAAATTACTAAAAATGAAAGCACTAAAAAAAATCCATAGACCCAAGCCGTATTTGTTAGAAGCTGCTTGGGACGATGGATTCACCTCAACTATTAAAATCGAATCCTTTCGCGACGCTTGCCCTTGCGCCGATTGCGGCGAAGAAAGAAAAAAGCCCGTTACAAGTTTCATCTCTCTCGATGGCTTAAAGCCCGGCAAATACGGGCTGAAATCGCTTACCACTGTTGGCAATTACGCCGTTACAGCTGTTTGGAACGACGGGCATGACACGGGGATTTATCCCTACGATTTTTTGCGAGAAGTATTCGAGAAAAATGCTTTGACCGAAGAGCAAATTGAGGATATTATTAAAATAAAAGAAAAAATCAAAAAAAATTAAAGGACTAAAAATGAGAACTGTAAAAGTGCCGCGGGGAACAGAATTAACCTGCAAAAATTGGCAAATTGAAGCTGCCTATAGAATGATCCACCATAATTTGGATCCCGAAAATGCCGAAAAGCCGGGCGAGCTAATCGTTTACGGTGGCTTAGGCAAAGCAGCCCGCAACTGGGAAGCCTTTGATGGCATAGTCGATTCCCTCAAAAACTTGAATGAAGACGAAACGCTGCTCGTGCAATCCGGCAAACCCGTCGGCATAGCCAAAACTTATACGGCAGCTCCGAGAGTAATTATCGCAAATTCTAACTTAGTGCCAAAGTGGGCTACTTGGGATGAATTCCGCCGCTTAGACGCTATGGGACTTATGATGTACGGACAAATGACCGCCGGCAGCTGGATTTACATCGGCACGCAAGGCATTTTGCAAGGCACGTACGAGACATTCGCCGAATGCTCCCGCCAACACTTCGGCGGCGACCTTTACGGGCGGTTTTTGCTGACAGGCGGAATGGGCGGAATGGGCGGAGCTCAGCCACTTGCTGCTACTTTTGCCGGCGCCGTTTCCGTTACAGTCGAAATTGACGAGACTCGCATAGACAAACGCATACACGACGGATATTGCGACCTAAAAACAGATAATCTGGACGAAGCGCTGCGGCTCGTCGAAAAATATACAAAAGAGCGCAAAGCTATTTCGATAGGACTTATCGGCAATACCGCCGACGTTTTGCCAGAGCTTTTGCGTCGCGGCATTATTCCGGACGTCGTAACCGACCAAACCTCAGCACACGACCCGCTGAATGGTTATTATCCTTCGGGCTACTCGAAAGCCGAATCAGATAAATTGAGGAGCGAAAATCCGGAAAAATATTTGGAAGAAACATATAAATCAATCGGCAAACACGTTTCAGCGATGATAGAATTTAAAAATCGCGGCGCTGTTGTTTTTGATTATGGCAATAATATTCGCGGCATTGCCAAAGAATACGGCAACGTGCCTAATGCTTTTGATTTTCATGGCTTTGTGCCGGAATACATTCGTCCTCTTTTTTGCGATGGCAAAGGACCATTCCGCTGGGTAGCGCTTTCGGGCGATCCGAAAGATATTAAAAAAACAGATGATGCAATTTTAGACACTTTCCCTAACGACAAAGCGCTCCACCGTTGGATAAAAAATGCTCAAGAGCATGTCCGTTACCAAGCTTTGCCAGCGCGTATCTGCTGGCTCGGCTATGGCGAGCGCATGAAAGCAGGCTTGCTTTTCAATGAACTGGTACGCACGGGCGTAGTTTCTGCGCCAATCGTTATCGGGCGAGACCATTTGGATTGTGGCTCGGTTGCTTCTCCTTACAGGGAAACAGAAAGCATGAAGGACGGCTCGGACGCAGTGGCAGATTGGGTTTATTTGAATTTTGCGCTTAACGCAATTGGCGGCGCCTCTTGGGTTTCCTTGCACCATGGCGGTGGCGTTGGAATGGGGCTTTCGCTTCATGCCGGTATGGTCGTTGTTGCTGACGGCACAGAAGAAGCCGCCGGCAGACTAAGCCGCGTCTTGACTTACGATCCCTTGATGGGCATCTTGCGCCACACTGACGCCGGCTACGAAAGAGCCGCTGACAATGCAAAAAAACACGGAATAGTTATTCCGATGGGCAAATAGTTGGCAGCTTCGCGGTTGTCAGTTTTTAAGCTCCAGTAAAAAGCAACTCATCTGATGGCTAACAGTCATCAGATGAGTAAATAATTAAATTGGATATTAACTTCCCGATTGCGACACCCAAGAGATTTATAGAAGTTGAAGTAGTTCCTTTTGCTCTTGATTGTTGAGAATTATCTGTTCACAAGTTTCATCTGAAAATGAATAAAAAGTGTAATTTAGTTATTCATTTTTGGGGTAACTTATTGTTAAAAATATTCAATTAACTGTTTTAATTTCAACGCCGTTCGCCCCTCCTTTAATTGTTGCTTGATATTAATTTTTACGTTATTTTCTCTTGCATTATATTATTTCATATCCTTACCGGACATTTGTTTGTTTTCATTAGTTTCAGGCTGATTCTTAACTCCACCATGATTATGCCCTGTCATAGCAGATCCACCTTCGGGATTCATCATGCTTGGTTTCCCTGCTAATTGAGCTGCAGCATCTATACTAAATGTTCCGTTTACAGCAATTTCTTCACCTTCCCCCAGTCCGCTTTCAATAATATAACTTTCACCTAATGCAGGACCTAAATTAACATTGCGCATTATAAAGCTTATATTCTTATTAGTAGCAGTTTTCACATAAACAACAGAACGTTTGCCTGTCCACATTACGGCAGTTTTGGGTATTACTATTGCATTTGAATTTTTAGGAAGCTTAGCTTCAACTGTTCCTGAAACGAACATTTCTGGTTTAAGCTTGTAACCCCTGTTATTAAATTCCACTCTTGCTTTTGCTACTCTTGTACGTGGGTCAATTACGGGGTCAATGAACGAAATTGTTCCCTTGTATGACTCACCTGGGAGAGATTGGACAT
>JBBRJR010000210.1:0-4441 GCA_038218865.1 Kapaibacterium sp. (SeqCode)
AAAAACAAGGTAATCGCCGCATTTTGCTCGAGCTTCCGGGCGTTACTAACCAAGAAGAAATGCGCAGCTTGCTTCAAACAACTGCCCGCCTGGAATTCAAACTTGTTCGCAATAACAAGGAAATAGTCCAAGCATTTGCTAAAATTGACAAAGTCTTGAGCAACCAAATCAAAAAAGGACGCGGGATTGAAATCGACGAACCGCTCGCATCTATTTCCGATTCTCTTGCAGCCGACTCTACAAAATCCTTAGCTGACGACAATGCGCTTAAAGGTGAAAAAACTGTCAAAGCTAAGCAAGACGGAACAATGGTGGACTCTACTAATTTAGTGGACTCCACGAAAGTTGCCGCTAAAGATACTACCGATCCTTACGCAGGATTAGAACCCGAAGAAGCGCAGAAAAAATACGCATTAGACCATCCGTTTACTACGCTATTTTCGACATTCTTCATCCCAGGCAAAAACCAAAAGATAGTCCCGATTTACTATACAGGCAATCAATATCCTGATGGCGAGTATATGTTCCGCATTCCGCTCGATTCAATTGCGAAATTCAGAGTATTGCTTGCACGCCCTGATATTGCACCGCTTGTGCCGGTGGACTTACAACTTGCTATTGATGCAAAACCGGACAGATTACTAAAAGAAAAGCAAAATATAGAGATATATGATTTTTATTCGATTAAAAAAGAAGCCGAATTAACTGGCGAAGTCGTTACGGACGCTCGAGCTTCGTTCGACCAAAGCACAAACCAGCCTGTTGTATTGATGGGCATGAGTGCCGATGGTTCAGAGACTTGGGCAAGAATTACTGGCGCTAACCTGCAAAAAAGAATTGCTATCGTATTGGACGGCAGAGTTTATTCCGCTCCGACGGTACAGAGCAAAATTACAGGCGGTAGCTCGCAAATCACTGGTATGGCTAATACAGAAGAAGCTCACTTACTCGAAATCGTTTTGAACGCAGGCGCACTTAAAGCTCCGGTTCAAATCATCGAGGAGAGAGTTGTAGGTCCTTCGCTTGGCGAGGATTCTATCCGCAGTGGCTTTATAGCAAGTTTGATTGCTGTTTTACTCGTTATCCTTTATATGGCTATGTACTACGGCATAAGCGGCGCTATCGCAGATTTTGCTGTAATGCTGAACATATTTTTAGTTCTTTCCATACTTGCAGCATTGGGCGGTACTTTGACTTTGCCTGGTATCGCAGGTATTATTTTGACTGTCGGTATGGCGGTCGATGCCAACGTGCTTATCTTTGAGCGTATTCGCGAAGAGCTTTATCACGGTCGTTCACTTCGCTCCGCTGTCGATGAAGGTTTCAAAAAAGCTTTGAGCGCTATCTTAGACTCAAACATAACTACGTTCATCACTGGCGCGGTTCTATTCTATCTTGGTTCGGGTCCTATTCAAGGCTTCGCACTCACACTTATGCTCGGTATCTTGGGTACTCTTTTCACAGGTATTTTGATTACAAGGGCTATAATTGAAATGTTAATCGCAAAGGGCGCAACGACGTTCGATTTCGGTCAACCAAAATTTGAAAATAAAAAATAATAAAGGGAAAGAATAATGAGATATTTTGTCAATCCAAATATAGATTTTCTTGGAAAAAGGAAAATATTGGTTTACATTTCGATTGCCCTTATGGTCGGGGGACTTTTGGTAACCTTTATCGAAGGAATCGATTATGGTATAGATTTTGAAGGAGGTACCGAAGTCGCCATCGAAATGAGCAAGCCTATCGAAGCAGACCAACTTCGCTCAATAGTTAGCAGCACAGGTTTATCGGGCGTAGAGATAAAATCATTCGGCGAGGAAAATGATTATCTAATTCGCATTAAAGAAGCTGAAAATGCTCCTACTTTGATAACCCAAGCTATTAAAAAAGCTTATCCAGACCAAAACGTTAATATACTAAAAGTAGATAAAATTGGTCCAAAAATCGGTAGCGAACTTCGCACACAAGCCTTTTGGGCAGTCTTGCTTGCGGTTATTGCAATGCTAATGTATATTGCATTCCGCTTTGAATTTATCTTCGGCATCGGTGCTATCGTAGCATTGGTACACGACGTTATTATAACGTTCACAATCGCCGTTACGCTTAATAAACTCGGCATCCTTACGCTCGAGGTAGATCAATCAATTTTGGCTGCTATGCTTACCGTTGTCGGTTACTCCGTAAACGATACCGTTATCATCTTCGACCGTATTCGCGAAAACAAAGAACGCCATAAAGGCATGAACTTTATCAAGCTTGCCAATTTAAGTATCAACGAAACGCTTAGTCGTACCGTTAATACTGTAGGTACAACCCTTTTGGCACTGTTGGCACTGTTCTTTTTGGGCGGTCCCGTTTTGCAAGGATTTGCATTCATTATGATATTAGGTATTCTTTTAGGAACTTATTCCTCCGTTTACGTGGCAAGCGCCTTCGTTATCTGGTATATGGAAAAAGTTAAGAAAATCGACTTAGAATCTGGCTTCCGCGACGTAATCAAAGGCGTGAAAGCTTAGGTAGTTCTCAGTAATCAGATATCGGTAGTCGGTAAGAAGAAGAGTCAGAAGAAGAAGATGATGAGACGGGGCAGCCTCATCTAAATAAATCGCAATCATTTACTTCTAAGCTCCGTAGGAGCGCAATGTTAGTAGCAAACGGCTGTCTCTACTTCTTTTCTTTATTCATCCGATGACTCCCAGTCATCGGATGAATTGCTTTTTACCGGAAACTGGTAACCGGCTACCTAACTACTACAAATTTCTTTGAAAATTCATTATTTAGAGTTAAAAAATAAACCCCCGAAGATAAATTCAGCGGAATACTACCAGAAAGCGGAAGTACGCTATTGCTATAAACTACTGCGCCGGTCGCATCTGTTATAACAAAACTTTCGAAATATTCAATTCCATAAGTTGAGTAAAATAGTGTATTATTCGCATAATGAATATTAGTAATGTTTTGACTTTCTATCGGAGCATAAGGAACTTCAAGTGCGTACCAGTTGGAATTTAACATCCTTAATCTACCTGCAAACTTCATGAGTAGGTTATTTGTAAAAGGTTGGACTGATATACTACCTTCCCCATAATTGATTTGAAGTAAAGTATCTTTCGTTAAAAAATTAATAACGTACGTGCTATCTTCATCCTCAAAATCAATGTGTTTAAAAATCGAGTTATTGTTTGGGTGGAAATTTATTGAATATGATTGGTACGAATATTTAATTTCAGCAACCCCTTCATTTATTAATTTGTCGAAATCATATATAGAAATCTCATAAGAATTAATTGATAACCATTTTCCATCCGCTGAAAAGGCTAATTCATCAGGGGAATAGCTTTCTTTATCAAAAACTACATCCCTAACTTTCTCGAAAGTATTTAAATCATAAATAGAGACACTTCAAATGTTTTTGTTCCATTATCACGTCTAAAATACGACACAGCAAAATACTGGGCGTCAGGTGAGACTGCTATAGCCTTTTTTAAGCCCCAATCAGGAAGAATGTTTTCAGCTCTTATAATGCTGTCTTCCTCAGCGTCATAGATCCAGACTTTGGGTAGCCAGCTATAATTTATTACTAAAAACCTTTCAGTACCAGGTATGTTTTTTAAAAATATTCCAGTTGTATGGATAGTTTTCATTAGTTCACCTGAATTACAATCCCATACGAAACACTGTTTTCTTCCATCAATTCCAAATAAATATTTTCCGTTCGATGAAAAATCAAAATCAAAATAATATTTACTGATTGGAAGAGTCGAGTCAGGCTCAAACTTACGAATAAAGTTGCCTGTCGTAGCATCAATTTCCAAAAGACCTTGATCTTTGGTGGCTATTACTATTGTTTGACCCGACGGATGACATTTAAACTGATCCACGTCGTAATATTTGCTCCAAATAACATCTTCCGCTCCGATAGTCGGATAAGCAAAAGCCGCAGCGGCACTAAGCCAAAGGGCTGTCAAAATTAGTACGAGTTTTTTCATGAGATATTCTCCAAAATATGTTTTCTGAACCATTGATTAACCTGATTTATTTGATTAAGAATGAAAACATTTTATAAAAATGCAACTTATATATATCATAAGACAAGTGAAAAATGATTTTGTCACAGAATTATTTTTTTTATTTTCTATAATGTTGCAGGGAGCGGGTTTCCGCAAGCAAGTTTGCAGGAGGGGTGTTGTCTCTCTGCTGGTTTCGATACGCTTCGCTACTTGAGCCCGCGAAGGAAGATTGGGCGTTAGCTATAAAATAAACAATATCCGTCCGAAGGTTTTCAACCTTCGGACGGAAGAAAAGAAGGTGAGAAGTTTCGTTTGTTATAGACATTTTACCCCTTCGGGGTAGAAGAATAATGCGGGTGTTTGTTAGATGTGGCACACCTTCGAGGTGAAAGCACATACAAGATAACTTTCTCTCTGCTGGCTCAAGT
>JBBRJR010000211.1:0-4382 GCA_038218865.1 Kapaibacterium sp. (SeqCode)
AATCAGTTTATCATGCAGTTCTGCTGCAAACAAGTCGTTTTTTGAATTATCATTACAAACAATTAATAAAGAACGTGAATCATTACTATATTTGACAGAGAGAAGATTTTCTTCGATTGAAACTAACAATTCTGAAATGTATAAAAATGCTGGGTATTCTATATTGGCAATAAAAATATATTCTAACAGTTGAGAGAAATCGTCGAATAAGGCTTGACAATCGAAGTGATTTTTCAGCTTATTGTCGCCAAAAATAATTATTGGCAAATTAGCGTTTTTGCTATCGTATGAGACAATTGTTGATTGTTTTGAGAAAAGAGAAGAATATTTTATGATATAATTATATTTTTCCATAAGGCTAATCATACCGGGATAAATTAATTTCAAACCATAGCTCGCCAAAAGTTTAGCAGTTTCTTTATCAATTGAATTAATTAAACGAGCATTTGGATTGCGTGCCGGATCAAAAGTAAAAATGCCTGAGACATCAGTAATGATGAGCAACTCTTTAGAATCCGTCATCGCGGCTAGCAATGCCGCTGTAAGGTTGGAACTCTCAAAACCCATCGTCGTTATTTCTTTGCTTTGCGTTGCTCCGATAAATCCTTGGCAGACGTGTAGAGTGGACAGGGTTGCAGATAAAAACGCTTTTAGATTAATTTCAGTCAAATCATAAATCGGTTTTGCGTCTGAATAGTTGTCATCTGTAACAATAACTTCAATTGCATTTATTCTATCAACCGAGAGATTCATTTGCGAAAGAAACCACGTAACAATTTCAGCTGCCATCTCCTCGCCAAAACTTAATGCTAAGTCGCGTGTGCGGCGGGTTAATACGTTAGTAAGCGATATTCCTTCACAAACCAAAGAAATTTTTGAAATTATATCTTTTATTTTGAAAGTAATAATCGCTAAATCGGTCTCTTGTTTAAGGTATTTGCTACATTCACCTATTTCATGAATAAGTGAAAAGTGATGATTGGAGATTTCATTTATAATGTTTTGGTAAGCGGATATATCGTTTTCAAGGGCAACTTCGCCTGCTTGAGAAAGCAGGCGAGTTGTTTTTCCAATTGCCGAAACGACTAAAATTGTTTCCTCTTGCTTGTCTTTTAATAACTCAGCTAAAGAATAAAAAGCCGATGCTTCTTTAAGGACAGCTCCACCAATTTTAATAATTCTCATAATTTTGTTCTATTAATCAAACAGAATTAATATCTTTTTCTGCTTTTGAAGCCCGAACTTTTGGATTTATCACGACTAAAACTCTTTTTTGACGAATCACTTTTTTTGAAATCTCTGTCGCCAAAGGGTTTTGAAAACTTTCTATCGCTGTTTTGTTTGTATGGTTTTCCGCTCGAACGGTCGCTGTCTCTATCAGTTCGCGGTTTAAAACCTCTATCGCCTGAGCTGTCACGGTCACTCCGAGGCTTGAAACCTCTATCGCCAGAGCTGTCGCTATCGCGATTAAAACTGGGTTTGAAACCCCTATCGCCCGAACCTTCTCTATCGAAACGTGGCTTGAATTCTCTGTCGCCCGAACCTTCTCTATCAAAACGTGGCTTGAACTCTCTGTCGCCTGAGCCTTCTCTATCAAAACGTGGCTTGAATTCTCTGTCGCCTGAGCCTTCTCTATCAAAACGTGGCTTGAATTCTCTGTCGCCGCCATTGTCGCGGTCTTTATCATAGCGAGGCTTGAAACTTCTTTCGCCGCCACGATCGTTATCACGGTCAAAACGAGGCTTAAAGCCTGGGGCTGAACCACTGCTTCGATTTTTATCTCCGAATTTTGGTTTAAACCCGCCTCTGTCAGAGGAGGAAGAGGAGAATCTTGGTTTGTAACCGGGTTTGTCATCACGCGATTTATAAGGCCTTGGTATATTGGCGCCTTCACGATTTCCGCTCGGTCTTTCGTATTGGGGCTTTCTTTCGTAATTATCATTACTGTATAGCGTGTCTGCAGCTTTTGAAAAAGTATTTTCAGTGGGATTACCTTCGAAGCAAACTACAAACTCAGCTTTAATATTTTCATTCTCAAATTTCTCAAAAAGCTCTTTAAAAGTGCCGTAGTGATGTGTTTCGTATGCCATAGTCAAATTCATTCCGATGTAGGCACGGCGTTGAGGCATTACTTTGGCTGCATTTTCTAAAAATGTGTTAAATCGGTAAGGAGTTTCAAGAATAACGACTGTTCTGCTTTCTTTGGATAATTCCTTTAATTCAAAAAATCGTTCGTCGGACTTGCGAGAAACAAATCCAGCAAAAACAAACGAAGAGATGTCTAAACCGCTGCGTACAAGGGCGGTCATAATACTTGAAGCTCCCGGCACGACTTCGATGTCGATTTCTGCTTTAATAGCAGCATTTACCAGATGCTTTCCCGGATCGGCAAAAAGTGGAGTTCCGCAATCCGAAATAAGGGCGATTTTCGAGCCCGATTCCAGCTTTTCTAACATAACAAGAGACTGCTCTGTTTCGTTTTGTTCGTTTAGAGTATGAATCTCTTTTTGTAGGTTGATTGATTTAAGAAAGCGGGCGCCTTCTTTTAATTCTTCGCAGAGCACGAAGTCGCAAATTTTAATAACGCCCAAAGCCCTTAGTGAAATATCATCTTTATTTCCAATAGGCGTTGAGACAATAAAAAGTTTGCCTGATTTTTTTTCCGGAGTATCCAATTTGATTCCAATTTACAAATTATAAAATTTAACAGTTAAGGAACGGATTAGCTTTCTTTTTATTTGATAAAAAAAAATATAAATGGCAATAATCAGAACTTCGGTAAGATTGAGCCACCGAAGAAGGTAATTTCTTTTGAAGCTGATTAAGCTTTTTTTTATGATTAAGAATGATCAAGAAGGGCATTAGGCATTGCCTTTCCTGCCGCCTATTTCTTAACCATTTAATCAGTTTAATCACCGGCTTAAGACATTACCTAACCACTATAAATTTCTTTGAAAATTCATTATTTATTGTCAGGAAATAAATGCCAGAAGTTAAATTCAGCGGAATACTACCAGAAATCGGAAGTAAGCTATTGCTAAAAACTACTGCGCCAGTGGCGTCAGTTATTACAAAACTATTAAAGCTTTCAATACCAAAAGTTGAGTAAAAAAGGGAATTATTCGAGTAATATAACTCAGTTATAAAAGTGCTTTCTGGAGTTTCCGATACATCCAAATAATGCCAATTGGAATTATACATTATTATAGTATGAAAGCATTGTAAGAGCAAATTATTAGTTATAGATTGCCGTTTTGCATAATCATTTATCCAATTTGGAATACTTAACACAGTATCTTTTGTTTCTATATTTATCAAAAGAGTTGGATGTTGGTAAATTTCAAATACATACTTTTCATCATCTGTAAACCGAGGGTAATTTGATTTATATGTAAATTTTACTTCTTTATTATTTTCAAGAATTAGTTTTTGACAATCATAAATATATGATCTGCCACCATAATCTGAAAACCCGAACCACTTTGAATTAGCCGAAAAGGCTATGCTGGTAACAACCATGTGGCGGGGGAAAATAGGATTTAAACGATTAAATGAATTAGCATCCAATAAATAAATAGAACTACCATCTCCATTATAGCTGGAATATGAATAGGCAAAGTAACGCCCGTCAGGTGATGCTGTTACGTTGAAATTTGAATTGTTATTTGTAGGTGTTTCATGGTTATAAACAATAGAATCTTTTTCTATGTCGTAAGCGGAGACGTAGTAGGACGAGCCGTTTTTCCCACCCAAGAAAACTTTCTTTTCATTTCCTCCGAACTTTACAATCATATATGTATCAGGGAATATCTTTAGAAGTTCTTTAGTTTGGTAATCCCATAAAAAAGAACGTCTCGACCAATCGCCCGCTATAAGGTATTTTCCGTCAGGTGAAATATCAATGCTGCGATAAACAGCCGATGAAAGTTCGTGAGTAAATACCCCAATCGAGTCGCCGTTAGTAGCATCTACTTGCATGAGATGAGTAAAGTTAGAGTAGCTTACAACAATTGTATTACCGTCAGGGTGCATGCAAACAGCATTAATTTCAAAAGGATAAAAAGTTTTTGTCCAAAGTGTATCCTCCGCACCGATAGTCGGATAAGCAAAAGCCACAACGGCACTAAAGCCAAGGGCTGTTAAAATTAGTAGCATAGTTTTCATTTTTTTTCTCCAAATGTAATATATTACTTTTTTTAAAATAACTAAAATAATTGATATAAATAAATATTATTTTAATTATTAATAAGAAAATTATTAAAACCAAAAACTGGACGGTTCATGTCGCCTTCCACAGTCCTAAGTCTATCTCCAAAACCATCCATTTGTAGAGTAGGTTCGAACTCTACGGCTCGTGCATTTAACTTTGCCGAATCGACACC
>JBBRJR010000212.1:0-4251 GCA_038218865.1 Kapaibacterium sp. (SeqCode)
ACGCAATTCAATTATTTGAAGATAAAAAGGTAAGAACGCTTTGGGATGCTGAGCAGGAGAAATGGTATTTTTCAATTATAGATGTAATTGAAGTGCTTACCGGAAGCCCAAGATCAAGAAAATACTGGAATGCTTTAAAAACAAAGCTACAAGCAGAAGGCAGTGAGTTGTCCCATCAATTGGGACAACTGAAAATGCAATCGGCAGATGGCAAATTTTACAAAACAGATGTAGCCGATACCGAACAACTTTTCAGGCTGATACAATCTATCACTTCGCCAAAAGCAGAACCTTTTAAATTGTGGTTGGCACAAATAGCTAATGAACGATTAGACGAAATGCAAGACCCCGAACTAACCATTGATAGGGCTTTATACGAATACCAACAATTAGGCTACAGTGAAAGTTGGATAAACCAACGCCTCAAAAGTATTGAAGTTCGCAAAGAACTTACCGACGAATGGAAAAGCCGTGGGCTGAAAGAAGGGCAACAGTTTGCAACTCTTACTGATATTATTACAAAAGCTTGGACAGGCAAAACCACTAAAGAATACAAGCTACTAAAGGGTTTGAAAAAAGAAAACTTGCGAGACAATATGACCAATACTGAACTCATTTTAAATATGCTGGCAGAAGCCTCTACAAAAGATATTTCGCAGGCGGTTGAGCCAAAAAGCTTTGAAGAAAGCAAGAAGGTTGCTAAACAAGGCGGTAATGTTGCCAAAGTGGCAATGATAGAATTAGAAGCCAAAACGGGCAAAAAAGTAGTTACAGCCATTAATGCAAAGGGACTATTAAAAGATAAAGAAACTACAAAGCAATTAAAAACAAAGAATCCTAAAAAGTAATGAGTAATTATAATATTTCAAAATCACTCAATCAGAGAATAGTTTTCATTCTGCCAAAAAAGAAAATATTTGTATGTTTCTGTGCCTAATTTGTGAATGCTATCCTTTACATCTTGCTAATGTAGAAACATCCGATGTTTTCAAAAACATCGGATGTTTGGTTAGGATTTAGATGTCCAACATATAGCAAATTTGGCGATAATCTTGAGCAAAAAAAGGATCTAATATTCTGAAATTATGCTAAAATATTTTTGAAATATTACGTTATATAATGATAATTCTCATTAATATTGTGATAGTTAATTATGAATGAACAAGACACAAGACTTGCCATTTTCAAAGGTAAGGAAATTAGAAAAACCATCTATAATAATGAGTGGTGGTTTAGCGTTGTTGATGTTTGCGGAGTATTAACTGATAGCCTTGATGCAGGTGCCTATTGGAGAAAACTTAAGCAAAGATTAATAAAAGATGGAAGTGAGGTCGTGACATATTGTCACGGACTGAAATTATTAGCTTCAGATAATAAAAAATACTTAACAGATTGTGCTAATACTGAAGGTTTATTTAGAATTATTCAGTCTATTCCATCTCCTAAAGCCGAGCCATTTAAACGCTGGAAAGAATGAACCGTTGCGATCTTTACTAGGTGTGGCACATCTATTTGATATTTGCAATCAGCAACTTTGTCATTTCCCTCAATTCCTCTTTCATAATCATATTCAAGATTAAGTCTTTTTTTGGTAAAGTCCCGTTTCTCATATCAACATAATCTTGATAACTTGAATATTTCCATTCTTCAGCTTTTTCTACTAAATTACTACGAATAGGATTCTGATGAATATAAGTAAGAAGAGTTATCATGTAGCAGTCGTTGGGTACGGGCTTGGCGTTAAAGTGGGATTGAAATAACGACCCGTGGCGATTAAACCGTTTGTTTATCGCTTTAGTATAAGAACTTTGTAAAGTTTGCATACCTCGGCTTATCAGATGTCCAACATCTCCAAGATGTTGGACATCTTTCTGCACATCTTGCCCATTTAATTCCTTCACCCTTACCAAAAAATGAAAATGAGTCGGCATAAGGCAATAGCCAATTGTATCAAGGTATTCATAAAGATAATAACGATATTTCTTTAAGAAATACAAATAATTCTCATCAGTGCGAAAAAGTGCTTCTTCGTTGTTCGTTCTGTTGTAAAAATGGTAATATTTATTTTCATAGAATTTCATCCATATCTTCCTTGAAGATTTTCCACATTCGATATTGCCACTATAGAAACATCCGATGTTTTCAAAAACATCGGATGTTTGGTTAGGATTTAGATGTCCAACATCTTTCTGCACATGATTCAAAAACATCGGATGTCAGAATGAGTGACAAAAATCGGACAGTAAGAATATTAAACAACTTCTACAGGAACATCTTTCTTTATGTGCTTGTTTTTGAAAGATTCAATTACTTCTTTTTCGAGTTGCAGGTATAGGTCGTTATTCTCTAACAATATTTTTCTCACGCCATCACGTCCTTGAGTTCTTTCAGTTTTGTAAGAATACCACGAGCCACTTTTGACAATAATACCATATTCGGTAGCCACATCAATCAAATCGCCCATTTTTGATATGCCTTCGTTGTATAGAATATCAAACTCGACTTCTTTGAAAGGAGGAGCAACTTTATTTTTGACGATTTTGCACCTTACACGGTTACCGATAATTTCCTGACCATCTTTAATTACTTCTTTTCTGCGAATATCAATACGTACTGATGCATAAAATTTCAGTGCATTACCTCCAGTTGTGGTCTCTGGGTTGCCGTAAATTACACCAATTTTGCTACGCAACTGATTAGTAAATATAACAGTAGTCTTCGATTTGCCGATAGCAGCATTTAGTTTACGCATAGCTTGGGACATAAGTCTGGCTTGTGATCCCATTTGAGCATCGCCCATATCGCCTTCGATTTCGACTCTTGGAGTCAACGCAGCTACAGAATCAATAACAATTACATCTAAAGCACCACTTCTGACGAGAGTTTCGACGATTTCGAGAGCTTGCTCGCCAAACTCAGGTTGCGACAATAGGAGATTATTAAGGTCAATGCCAAGTCTTTGGGCATAATTTATGTCGAGTGCGTGCTCAGTATCAACAAAAGCCGCCAAGCCGCCTGTTTTTTGGGCTTCTGCTATTATGTGAAGGCACACTGTAGTTTTACCCGAAGATTCTGGTCCAAATATTTCCAAAATTCTGCCACGAGGCACACCACCTATGCCAATAGCGGCATCAAGGGAAATGCAACCTGTGGAAATCGCATCTACTTGAACTACTTGCTGGTCGTTAAGGCGCATAATAGAGCCTTTCCCATGAGCTTTTTCTATTTGGTCAATCGCTATCTGAACTGCTTTCAATTTATCTTCTATTGACTTACTTGCTGCAGAGGTTAATTCTTTTGCTTGTTCTTTTGCCATATTTATTTCTCAATTAGTCATTATTAAAAAAACAAATTTACGTAAATTTTACTATTTGAAAAAAGATTAGTTGTCCACAAGCAAAGTTTAGAAATATAATACTCAATATATTTTTTGATACAAATGAATAAATGTAGTTGATTTGCAATTGAGCTAACGAATATTCAAAAAATCGAGTGTAAAATATGAATGCTATTTTTGGATTACGAAAGCATTTTATACAATATTTAGCTAATAAAAAGACTTAAAATTTGTTTTGGTAGTCTTTATATAATTAAAGATGATAAAAATTATTTTATTTTTTAAAATTATATATAAATTTTGAGCTTTTTAATATGATAAAAAGTATGACAGGCTTCAGTAAAGCTGAAGTAAACGAGAATGGAATTCACGCAACAGTTGAACTAAAATGCTTAAATGGCAGATACCTTGACATCAACTGCAAAATGCCAAGAAATATCCAACATAGAGAATTCGAGGTTAGGGACATATTACGCCGTTCGGTAACTCGCGGCACTGTAACAGTAAACATCAATATCGAATCTGATGCTACTACAGGTAAATTTGTTCTTAATGAGAATGCTGCTAAAAATATTTATGATTCTTTGACTGGGCTGAAAAGGAAGTTGAAAATCAAAGAGCCTATATCAATGACACATCTTTTGCATTTTTCGGGCAATCTTGTTGTCAACGAAAATGGCGAAGATGAAAATTTGATTATGAATGTCTTGAGAAAGGCTGTCATTGATTCAGTTCGTAACCTTGATAATATGCAACGCAAAGAAGGGCAGCAGATTATGAAGGATATATTGAACCGTATGAAGAATGTAACGGAAGTAATTGAAGGCGTTGCAAAGCTTGGAATGGACAAAATTCCTGCAGAGCGTGAGAGACTTCGTCAGAGAATTGCTCAACTATTCGAAAGTGGTGAATAT
>JBBRJR010000213.1:0-4243 GCA_038218865.1 Kapaibacterium sp. (SeqCode)
GGAGTCTGTTAATTGATTCCCTATTTTGTAGCGATTGATTAAAAATAGGTCCCGTAGCTCAGTTGGATAGAGCACAAGTTTCCTAAACTTGGGGCCGCTGGTTCGAACCCAGCCGGGATCACTTTTTCATAATGTCGTTTGTATTGTTAAGTATTAGCAAAATGAGGCTCGGTGCCGATAAGTTGTAAATTTTTGAAGAAATAAGGCGTCTGCCTTACAAACTTTCTCGAAATCAGTTTAATCAAGCCTCAATGCCTGACCATATATTCCGAAAATATAACTTAATTGAGCAGCCTCATTATATATTAAAAAAACTGCGACGAAACCCCAATGAATAAATTATCTGCTGTACTGATTGTAAAAGACGAGGCGTCGAACATAGCCGATTGCTTGCTATCGCTCCAATTTGCCGATGAAATTATAGTATTGGATACAGGTAGCTCCGACAATACAGCCGCTATAGCCAAAGAATTAGGCGGCAACGTATTTTTTCAGGAAAAATGGGAAGGCTTCGGGCTGGCTAAGCAAGAGGCAGTCAATTTAGCTGAAAATGATTGGATACTCTCCGTCGATGCCGATGAACGAATAAGCCCTGAACTGCAAGCAGAAGTGTTAGCTATATTAAAAGCTCCGAAATATGATATTTACCGCATAAAGCGTCGCTCATTTTATTTAGGCAAAGAAATAAAACACAGCGGCTGGGGCAATGATTACCCTAAGCGATTATTTAACAAAAATCTCGCACGGTTTAATACCAAGCCAGTACATGAATCCGTCGAATCAGCCAGCCCGCGGGGTCAAATCGAATCGCCACTTTATCACTACACGTATTCGACTTTAAATCAGCATTTGCAAAAAATCAATTTCTATACCGAGCTTGCTTCCCAATCGACAAATAAATCTGTTACTATTTTCGGGACAATCGCGCGTCCAATTTTCAAATTTATCAAATCATATATTATTCAACTTGGCTTTATTGATGGCAAAGCCGGATTCGTCCTCTCTTATTTTTCGGCAATCGGCATAGCTGTAAAGTCTTTGAAAATATATGCGAATAGAAATATAAAGTGAAAACAAAAGTAATACATATCGATACTGAAACAGCTTGGCGTGGCGGGCAGCAACAAGCTATTTATTTATACGAGGGAATGCTAAAGCGTGGCTGCGACACAATATTTGTAACAAAAAACGGTTCAGCTACAGCAAATTATTGCCAGAAAAATAATTTGCCCTGCGTAGAATTGCCAATGCTTGGAGAAATTGATTTGTACTCAGCTTGGCGTATTTCCCGACTTGCCAAAAAAGACGGATATAATGTTTTGCATTGCCACTCGGGGCATAGCATTACATTAGGGTTGCTTGCCGGATTCTTTAACGAAAAAGTAAAAATTGTAGCTACTCGGCGGGTGGTTTTTAGCATTGGCAAAGGCTTTTTGCATAAAGCAAAATACAACTCATCAAGGCTCGAAAAAATTATTTGCATATCGAACGCTGTAAAAGATGTGCTGGAGTCTGCCGGAATAAATCCTGCCAAACTGGACGTAATTACCGACGGCATTGATATAACAAAATTTGTAGATTCCTCGCGGGCTCGCGTTATTGATGAGCTTAATCCAATGCGGAATAAGCTAATAATCGGTACAGTTGCAGCTTTGGAAAAAGATAAAGATTACTTTACTTTGCTCGAGTCCGCCCGTCAGGTATTGGAGCAAAGGAAAGATATTCTCTTTGTCGCCTTAGGTTCAGGCTCGCTGGAGGAAAAATTAATTGAAAAGACAAAGCAGTTAGGCATAGCCGATAATTTCTACTTTGTAGGACACAAAAAAAACGTAGGCGATTACTTAAAAGCATTCGACATATTCGTTTTTGCTTCGCGAAATGAAGGGCTTGGCACATCTATTTTGGATGCCGAAAGCGTGGGCTTGCCTGTTGTTGCCTGCCGCGTTGGCGGAGTTCCGGAAGCAGTGCTGGACGGCGAGAACGCTATATTGGTAGAAAGGAAAAATCCTCGCGAGCTTGCGGAGGCATTATTGGAGTTGATTGATAATCCTGAAAAACGGAAAGAGTTTGGCTCATGTTCGCTTGAATTTGTAAAAAAGTTTGATATAAAGCAGACCGTCGAAGATAATATTGAGCTTTATAAAAACATTTTAAATGGCAAATCTTCTTTATTCGAAAATAAGAAATCGGATAAATGATAATGAAAATCCTCGTTGTGCAAACAGCTTTTATAGGCGACGCTATTATGGCTACGCCCATATTTCGAGCATTGCACGAGCTGTATCCTGACGCAAAAATTCATGCCTTGACTATCCCGCAATCCGCTATCGTTTTCAAATATAATCCGTTTGTCGAAAAAATTATCAAATTTGATAAAAAAAGCGGAATTTTCAAGAAAATAATTAGTATTTTTAGACTTATTCACCTTTTGCGGCGTGAAAAATACGACATAGCCATTTCTGTGCAGCATTCGCTCACGAGTGCATTACTTATGCTTTTGGCAGGGATAGAGCGGCGAATCGGCAATGCGCGGCAAAAGTATTTGACTGACCGCGTTCAAATACCCAAGGGCTTGCACATCCGCCAAAGGGTTTTGGCACTGCTTACTCCACTCAGCCAAAGTACATTTTCAGATGAAACGGAAGTGTTTTTGTCAACCGTCGAAAATCAAAAAGCTGAAGAAATCATTGCTAAGTTTTCTAATGAAGATAACACAGTAAATAAAAAAAATAAAATTGCGATTGCGCCCGGCTCGGTTTGGGCAACTAAAAGGTGGCTGCCAGAATATTTCTCCGATTTAATCAAGCTTTTAGATGAAAAGAATATTGATATTTACGTAATTGGCTCGCCTCAAGAAAAGGAATTTTGCCAAAAGATCATCGATAATTCTGGCGCCGAGCGAGTCGTGAATTTAGCTGGCGAGCTGAATTTGCTCGAATCGGCCGCCCTGATTAAAAAAATGGATTTGCTGCTATCGAACGACAGCAGCCCGCTTCACTTAGCAAACGGCGTTGGCACAGATGTTTTTGCATTTTTCGGGCCCACCGTCAAAAGATTCGGCTGCTACCCGTATCGTCCCAACGACAAGATGCTCGAAGTAGATCTGGATTGCCGCCCTTGCAGCAAGCACGGAACCGAAACTTGTCCCTTGGGACATCACAATTGCATGAAATTAATTTCGCCCGAGCGGGTTGCAGAATTGATATTTCAAAAATTCAATTTGAAATAAAAAAAAGCAAACATCCCGCATTAATAAAAACACGAAATGTTTGCGTTGCTATGTCAACAATTTATTGAGGCTGCCCTAATAAGGTGAAACACTTCGATTTTAGTCCTGCACGAAGGTTGAAAGAACAAGGTTATGATACCAGCCTTTTTAAACACCCCCCGACCCCCTCTTACAAGAGGGAGAGAAAAAACACTTGATTTATAAGAACTTACAAAATTCGATTTCCCTATTATTGTTAGGGTTTTCATATTTGATATGGTCGCATATTTTTATATTGTGCAGCCCAAATTACTTGGCTATAGTAAATGGCACGGTAATTATTTCATTGAAATTATTTAGGCGAATGTAATATTGCCCAGCCGCAAGATTTAACCTAGCTATATTAATTTGGCAGCTTTCTGCAAATTGGGGTATTGCTTCCGAAAATATTAACGTGCCTAATGAACTATATATCTTGTATTCTTGATATTTATCGCCCATAAATTTAATATTAATAATATCGGCAGCAGGATTCGGATAAATCTCGATATTTGCTTTCCCAGTTTCGCCGGCAACGCTTTGCCAATCAGCTCGCCAAATAGTTAGGGCATTATTTTCTGTGTAATCGGCATTAGAGATATTAGCTGCAACGAAGTAATCCGGCTCCCAGAGCATCGATTCGACCTTAGACATGGTCGGAAATACTGACATACCTTCGCGTCCGTCGGTGTAAAATTCATATATATTGCCATCGTAAGCAGAAACGCGTATTTTATCGTAGTTTGGATTCAATACGACTTCTCGAGGTCCGTCGTAGCCCGTTGTAGGCAGATTGAAAACGAGTGAATCATAAGTATTAATTCTGTTGTATTTTATTACTTTATGCGAGCCGTTAGAAACGACATAAACATTATCTTGGTCTAAAGCAAAATAATTTCCGCCCACGCCAGCAGAGAAAGCATGTATTTCTTCGTGATTACCTAAGGAATCTTTTTCTAAGCTTACGAGGGAAACATAAGAATTGTTTGCTCCCGG
>JBBRJR010000214.1:0-4235 GCA_038218865.1 Kapaibacterium sp. (SeqCode)
GAAGACAATAAGTTGATCAAGTATCTCGAAGGCAAAGGGAAAAAGGATATAAAGGTAGGATCAGATGATTTCAATGGAGTTAAAGAAAGAATTTCCAATATGATTCAAGATGCCAGAAAATTTCTCAAATAACTAAAGGTCTAACAAAATGAAAAATTTTACTATTGCATTATTTATAATTGTTCTCTCCTCATTGAGCCTCTTGGCTCAAGGAAAAACTGCGGACACAGAATTTGCTACGTTCTGGAAAGAATTTGCAACTGCCTATTCCAATACTGACCATAATTGGTTCGAGAGTAACTCGCATATCTTGATATTTAATAGCTATAAAGGAGCGGGTGAGCCAGAGATTTATTCTAAAAGGGATTATATTGATAATATGCCAAATGAGCAGAATGCTAAATTGCTGAAACGTATGCTAAAACTCAATCTTAACAAGGCTCTTAATAAAGTTAAAATCGCAGATAGTTATTTAGCTTTAGAATATGAAAATGGTCCTGTATATGAATTGCTGAAACTAAAAGGAAATGAAATGCATTATTCTGTGCTATTTGAAACAGTTGCATATTCTTTTGTTAAGATAAATAATGAAATAAAGTTTTTAGGATATTCGTTTACAGAAAACAATTGAAAATGATTACTTATTTGTTATATTAATTGCGAAGTCAAAAAACATAATCAATGACCAAAACTAATAAAAATATTTCGGCAAAAAAAGCACTTAAAATGAGCTGGATGGCTTTGGCTTTTAGCATCATTTTTGGTGGTGTTGGGCTAACCGATAGCGGCTCAGAAGATGGGCAGTTCCTTATAATTTTCGGCGTGGTGTCGTTTATCGGCGGTATTGCCGGAATATTATATTTTAGAAAAAAAGTGGCGGAGCAGCTTCAAGAGAAAATGAGTTCGATGCTCTACGAGCTTATCAAAGAGAAAAATGGTCGGGTATCTGTAATTGATTTTGCAATGAAAGCCAATATTGAGCCTGAAAAATCACGTGAAATCATTGAAAGCATGTCTATACAATTGAATGCTGCAACAGAAATTGACGAAAACGGGAAAATTATATATCTCTTTTGAGAATTTAGTTGCATTTTATCCGTTAATTTCATAAATTTGAGAAATATTATTACATAAAGTATAATACTATCTACCCAATAAAGTAACTTATAATAGGAAGAGCATTATTACTGGTATTATTAATTATTGTTATGAAAGAAAAAATAAAAATAGTTTTAAAGATTACTGCCAAAATATTTATTCTTGGCTTTGCCGCTTTCGGTCTTATTTTGTCGTTTTCATATTTTGCAATCGTCAAGCAGTGGACAAATGAATCTGGAAGCGTCGATATGAATAACCGCAAATTCGAGCAAGTTTCCGGAACATTGACAGACACACGGATTAGCGGGTCAGAAAAGAGATTGAAACCAGTAGAAGCGGCTTCAATTACTTATAAATTGATGGTGCTTAGCAAGTATTTTCCCGAAAATGCTAAGGCGATAGTTGAGGCACTCCAAAAGACGGGCGACTTCGCCCTTGCAAATAAAATGATAGAAGCTGTAAACATTAAGACACTGGATTCTTTCGATTTAGAAACAAAGTTTAAAAAGAATAAAGCAGTATTTGACGAATATGACAACTACTTTTACAACCCAAATAACGCTTTCGATTGGGCTTCACTCGATGAGTGGAAGGTTTTGAAAGAGGCAATAAAAAAAGACAAACATTTGATTGATTCAGTCGGGAAACTATTAGGTATGGAGCCAAGATTGATAGCGACCGTTTTGATTGGCGAGCAAATCCGATTGTTTAAATCCGATAGAGAAATTTACAAACGAGCTTTGATGCCGCTGAAAATCCTGTCTGTCGGCAATATGATTTCTTATGGCGTAACTGGCATAAAGGACTTCACCGCCAAAGACGTGGAGCGAAATCTTTGATATACGAGTTCGCCATATTATTTAGGAAAGAATTGCGAAAATATTATTATGTTCAAAACTGGCAACCACGAAGCTGAAAGAATGTCGAATTTGATTAACTTCAAAAACCATTACTTTTCATATCTTTACGCCGGTTTAATTCTAAGGCAAATTCGTGAGCAATGGCTCCGCGCTGGATACGACGTATCAAGTCGTCCAGAGATTTTGGCTACATTATTTAATGTTGGATTCCGCTCATCCAATCCAAAGCCAAACCCTGTAGTTGGAGGCTCACGCATAGAGGTAGGCGGGCGAAAATATACCTTCGGCGGCATAGCATTTGAATTTTATTATTCAGGGGAACTCACAGATCTATTCCCTTATAAACAACAAAAATGGATAGAATTGACAAAAGAACGTATTTAATTAATATTTAAGGAATTAGGAAGATGAAAAAAATCATTTTTATCTTATTCATTATTATAACCATTGCGCCGCTAGATGCACAGGCTAATCCAAAGAAACCAAAGGGAGTCATCTCTCGCGTGAAAGATGCTGCTGCTTATGGTTTTGGCTGGCAATTAGGGAAAGAGGGCGCCAAAGCTGCGATTGAAAAAGGAAAAGAAGTTGCGAAGTCGCCTAAGACAAAAGCAAACATAAAAAAAGCAAAAGACAAAGTAAAAGCAAAAGTAAAAAGTTTGAAAGAAAAAGAGAAATAATGGCGTCAATTTATGTCTAAAGATGAAATTATTTACAGGCTATTTTAGCTTTTCATTCGCTTTTCGCAAATTTTACATATTGCAATTAAAAAGCCCACTATGAATACAGCGGGCTTTTTTTACTTTTAATTAGTATCATAGATATTTTATTTAATTACGTAGTTATCCAAATCTAATTCATAATAGCCATTAGGTATTTTCTCGCCATAATTTATTGTAAAAGTATTTATTCTGATTTTCACAATACCAATACCTTCTACAAAATAATACTCATTGCTTGAATAATCTTCACTCGAATCGACAAATTTATAAGCATAAAATTCTTTGCCTTTCCAATTTATCCAATATCCACCAAATCTTTCGAGATGACCCTCAAAGTCTCTATGATTGTCAAACGCATAACCTACAACTATACTCTTATCACTTTCGTTATAGTAATTCAGCATATAGAAATAATCCTTACCAGAACAAAAATCACGTGGAGTGTCTTCGCCAAAATAAAAACCGTTCAACTCAAATACTTCTGTTGTTTGTATGAACATATCTGTTTTTGCATAATCAAAATATATATTCAAATAAGAACTATAAGGCTTGCGAGTTACATTCATCTCAAATCTACCTTCCAACTTCGGGTCACCGTCCCAGTTGTCAGATGCGACAGCTTTATATTCCCATCTGTTTCCAACGTCCAAAGGCATTAAATCATTTGGACGTGAAGCGGATATTTTGATTTCTTCTTTCGCTGGCTCTGTGCCGCTGTCGTCGCTACACGATGTAACGAATAATGACGTGATTGCGAATAATGCAATTAATAACTTTTTCATTTCGAACATTCCTTAAAATTTAAATTCGAGATTTAGTGATGGGATAAGTAAGGCATAATCGTCAAGCACTTTTTTATATTCCACTGCTGCAGATATATATACTTTATCTGTAGCTTTGTAGCGAAAATTAGCTCCAACACCAAGGAAGTACTTCATATCAGTTGTGCCGCCATTAGGCACTTCCATATTTGCCAAGCCTGCACTCAATGTGCCATAAACATTTACAGCATCGGCTATATTGAAGAAATAGTAATTACCAGTTAATTCGTAATACCATATATTGAAATCTGCTTTTACTGTTTGCGAACCCGAATAAACTTCCATTTCAGCCATTTGATTTAACACGCCCAATTTGAGATAATTCCCGTTCCCTTCAAAATCTAAGGTTACTCCCAAATTCCATGCAAGCCCTGTGTTGAATTTAGCCTCTGATGAGCTAACTCCTGTGCTACTTAAACTACCGGAACCAAGCCCCCCGGTAATTCCAAATTCTGCTGCCGAACTAATTAACGGCATAATAAACAATGCGATAATAACAACTAACTTTTTCATAAAAACTCCTATAAATAATAATAATAATAATACAATTTTAAATACATAATAATAAATTCAATTTCAATATTTTTTAATTCTTTATTCAATAGCCTGCGATGGATAAGTGTCTTAATCACGCGCTATTATTTCATTTCTTCGGCGTTGCGAATTCTTTCATCGCATTCGCTTTTGGTAGTAGAATACAGTTTTTTTTGAGGGTTGAGCTCGATAGCTTTTTTATA
>JBBRJR010000215.1:0-4219 GCA_038218865.1 Kapaibacterium sp. (SeqCode)
TTATTACGAGAATTAAGATTTTCAATAGAATAAAAATCACAATACGAGCATTTATGAACGCAATAAGGGAAATGTATATAAATTCCGTACATATTTTTGCCTATATTGAAATAATACTAACTATCAAATTACTCTGCAAACAGCTACAACAACAATTAATGCTAACTACTTTGACTTAGTAGCTCTGCCACCTGTTTTTTTCTTCGCTGGAGTATTTTTAATCAAATCAAGACATTGCTCGAGAGTTAAGGATTCAGGTTCAGTCCCTTTTGGAATTTTTGCATTAACTTTTCCGTCAGTAACATAAGGTCCATATCTGCCTTTTTTAATTTTGACTTTCTCATTTTCTGCAAAATCTTTAATACTGCTATTTTCGTTAGAAGTTACCTTTGCATTTATTCTTGCTTCAGCTTCCTCTATTGTTATATCAAATATTTCGTCAGCGCTAATAGAAGCAAACACAGAGCCGTGTTTCAAATAAGGTCCGAACCTACCAAACTGGGCAATGATATCACCACCATCAGAGGCTTTGCCGACCAAACGAGGCAAATCAAAAAGTTTGAGTGCATCTTTCAAGGTTGCATCGTCCATACTCAAACCCTTGGGCAGCGAAGCAAACTTAGGCTTTTCTTCATCTTCTTTATCACCGAGCTGATACATTGGTCCATAAGGTCCAATTCTTATATACACAGGTCTTTTGGTCTTAGGGTCAATTCCAAGTTCGCGTGGCTTTACAGCCTCTTCTTTTGATATATCAGCAGAATTAGTGATAGTCTCGTGGAACGGATTGTAAAAATCTGCAATCATCTTTTGCCACTTGAGGTTACCCGAAGCTATTTCATCAAATTCTTCTTCTACACGAGCAGTAAAATTAAAGTCAACAATTTCTGGAAAGTGTTTTACAAGGAAATCACTTACTATATTTCCCATATCAGTAGGGAACAATTTAGATCTTTCTGCACCGAAATTTTCAGTTTTTTTATCAATATTAACTGTATCGTCTTTCAATTCGAGTATATAGTAAACCCTTTCTTTACCTTCTAAATCTTTTTTCTCTACATATCCTCTGTCTTGGACTGTTGAAATAGTTGGTGCATAAGTTGATGGTCTGCCAATGCCCATTTCTTCAAGTTTTTTTACAAGACTTGCTTCTGTATAACGAGCAGGTGGCTTTTTGAAAACTTGCCTTCCTGTGATAATTTCTCTAATTGGATTCTCACCTTTTCTGATAATCGGAAGCATTTTGCTATCGCCTTCTTCATTACTATCATCATCAAGACTTTCCATATAAACTTTCAAGAAACCGTCGAATTTTATAACTTCACCAGTAGCAATAAATATTTCATCAGACTTTGTCACTTCGATTGTTGCCTGAGTTTTTTCGAGTTCAGCATCAGACATTTGACTTGCTACTGTTCTTTTCCAGATTAATTCATATAATCTCATCTGGTCGCGCTCACCTTTTATATCCGATACGAACATATCAGTGGGTCTGATTGCTTCGTGGGCTTCTTGTGCTGAATCGTTTTTAGTCTTAAATCTGCGTGGTTTGGAATACTTTTCGCCAAACTCAGATTCAATAAAATCTTTAGCATTCTCGATAGCTGATTCTGACAAATTAAGTGAATCGGTTCTCATATATGTGATTTTACCAGATTCGTATAATTTTTGAGCCACAACCATAGTTTGTTTTACAGAGAAAGATAGTTTACGGCTTGCTTCCTGCTGCAAAGTAGAAGTAGTAAATGGTGGTGACGGTGATTTCTTGCCAGGCTTTACTGTTAAATCTGAAACTGTAAATGTTGAATTTTTGATTTTATTCAAAAATTCAGTTGCTTCTTCTAAAGTTTGGAATCGTTTCTTTAGCTCGGCAGTAAATTTTTTCCCTTGTTCGGTAAGAAATTCACCAATAATCCTGAAAGAATCTTCCGCATTAAAATTGAGAACTTCACGCTCACGCTCGACAATAAGCCTAACAGCAACAGACTGAACACGTCCGGCAGAAAGCCCTTTACGAACTTTTTTCCACAAAACAGGCGATAGTTCGTAGCCTACTAATCTATCCAAAACTCTGCGAGCCTGCTGGGCATCAACTAAATTTTTATCAATAAATCTTGGATTCTGAACGGCTTTTGAAATTGCATTTTTTGTGATTTCGTGAAAAACAATTCTTTTTGTCTTAGTATAGTCTAAGTTCAAAGCCTCGCAAAGATGCCAAGCAATGGCTTCGCCCTCGCGGTCCTCGTCGGTCGCAAGCCATACTGTTTCGCTATCCTTGACCAATTTTTTTAATTCCGAAACAGTCTTTTTCTTTTCGGGCGAAATTTCGTAATTTGGCAAAAAACCATTTTTTATGTCAATAGACATTTCTTTTTTTGGTAAGTCTCTTATATGACCGACACTTGAGGTTACGTGAAAATCCTTTCCAAGTATTTTTTCAATGGTTTTTGCTTTTGCAGGTGACTCAACAATTACTAACGATTTTATTTTTTTCTCAGTACTCATATATCCAGACGATTAATACTTTTTTATTTTTGTAATGATACGAAAATAAATTTACGTATTAATTTGATTAGAATTGCACAATATTTTGAATTTGTTGATACACTATTTAGAAATAAAGTGCGTTAATAATCTTTTACTAACCTTTTTTACGATAATTATTCGGAGATAAAATGAGTCTATTAATTGGAAAACCAGCACCTGAATTTAAAGGATTAGCTTTAGTTGGTGGCGATGCTACTTTACTTTCGCCAGATAACGCTTTCAAAGAAATCTGTCTTAATGATTACAAGGGCAAATGGGTAGTTTTATTTTTCTATCCTCTCGATTTTACTTTTGTATGTCCTACTGAAATCGAAGATTTCGGTAGAGCTTATCCAACATTCAAAGAATTAAATACGGAAGTTATTTCTTGCTCGACTGATAGCCACTTCTCACACTTAGCTTGGCGTTCATCACACCCTGGCTTGCGTAATTTACCATTTCCAATGCTTGCAGACTTTACTCGCAAAATAGCGACTAATTATGAAATTCTTAAAGAAGAAACTGGCTATGCTCTTCGTGGAACATACATAATTAATCCTGATGGCGTGCTTGTATATTCGGTTATCCAGCCTGAAGCAGTGGGCAGAAATACGCAAGAAATCATTCGCGTACTCGAAGCTATTCAATCTGGCAAATTGACTCCTTGCAACTGGAATGCTGGCGAAGACACTTTAAATTAATACATCAATTGAATTTATTAGAAAGTTAAATAAATATAAAATGGGCTGCTTCATTAATTTGAAACAGCCCATTTCGATTTACAAATCATTCATTTCAGCTATATTAAAAGCCGCGATATTTCATAAGAACGCTTACTTTTATTATGAGAGTATTAATCTCTCAAACTCTTGCGCCATTTTACCTCATAATAGCCGGGACGCTCTTTAATTAATCGTTTAAAGTAATCGTTTCCATAGCCTACTCCCTTAGGATGACGACCATTAGCTTCGTTAACATCATTGATATAGCCATCATTATATTTCATTACCAATTCCTCCCAAAGCTGACGCCAGCGATCTACTACCATCTCATACTGCCCGACAGAATATTCAGTCAAGTAACTTACAGCTAATGCTTTGTCTTTTTTGTAAAGTTCGGAAGCGGCCATATCTACAGCGTTCTGGAAATTGAAGAATTTATTTTCGAGCTCGCCCTGTACTTTCTGAATATCGGGGAGAATATAATCATATTTAGTATAAGCAAGATTTGCTACAAGATTAAATACCCAAAAAGCTGAGTTCATACTAAATTCTTTGATTGAATAACCTTGTGTAGATGGTGGAGGCTCACTAATTGAGCAGTAAATTGGCACATATACTGATGTGTAATTATCATCAACGCCGTACCAAAAAATACCACCGATTTCTCTTGGCATCCAAGAACGCATCTGTGAAACGAACGTAAAAGCAGTTTGTTGAGTAGAAATTGGTCTTTCCCAACCATAAGCATTGGTGTCTCCTTCAACTTTGAAACCAAGTGGTTTCCAACGCACTGGCGACCCATAAGCTCCTGCTCCAAATCCTTTTTTCAAATCATATTCAGTACCATCAAAATGATCGCGGAACATACCAAAAACATCTTTCACAGAAAGCTTTTTGTCAGGTTTGATATACAAAGGATATGGCTTTGCTCCTTGGACGCATCTCCAGTAATCTGGGGATATGTTCATCGA
>JBBRJR010000216.1:0-4211 GCA_038218865.1 Kapaibacterium sp. (SeqCode)
CCTACAACTTTGGGAATAACTTCGCCGCCCTTTTCGATAAAAACTGTGTCGCCCGGGCGAATATCTTTTTCAGTAATAAAGTCGAAATTATGCAATGTGGCACGGCTTATAGTTGAGCCTGCCAAATTTACTGGCTCAAGCTCTGCTACGGGCGTTACGGCTCCGGTTCGCCCTACTTGCAGTGTAATTTTGTTTAGCTTGGTTTTAGCAGTTTCTGCTGTGTATTTGAAGGCAATTGCCCAGCGTGGCGAGCGGGCGATAGTTCCTAAAATTTTTTGCTGACGGATCGAATCTACTTTGAGGACAATCCCGTCAATTTGGAAATCGAGTTCGTGCCTTTTTTGTCGCCATTTGTCAATGAAATTTTCCACGTCATCAATTGAATTTGTAAGCTTGGCAAAAGGGCTTGTCGGGATGCCTAATTTTTGCATTAACTCGTAATTTTCCTGCTGACTATGTAGTTCGATTTCATCGGAAAAAAAGTGATAGCAGACAATTTGGAGAGGTCTCTGAGCAACTTGCTTTGGGTCAAGCTTTTTGACTGTGCCAGCAGCTAAATTGCGCGGGTTAGCGTACTGTTGCAAACCGTTTTCGTCTTGGCGAATGTTTATTTCGAGAAAATCTGGAATGCGAAGGAAAATTTCTCCGCGAACTTCAAAGTTTTTTACTTTAACGCCACCGAAATCTACATCATTGACTTGCAAGGGAACGCTTTTGATGGTTCTAACGTTTGCCGTAATGTCATCACCACGGACGCCATCGCCGCGAGTAACGGCTTCGGCAAGTATGCCGTCGCGGTACGAGAGGCTTAAAGCCACGCCATCGTATTTTAGTTCAGTTGAGACAGCAAACACCTCGCCGCCCAGTCCAGTCGAAACACGGCGAAAGAAATCCTCTATCTCTTCTGTTGAATATGTATTGGCAAGCGAAAGCATAGGGTAGCGATGAGCAATTTGCTTGAAGTCTTTTTGCACGTCGCCGCCAACACGCAAAAGCGGGGAATCGCTTCGCTTTAATTTAGGATAATTTTTCTCTAATGTGGCTAATTCCTCTAATAACTTATCGTATTCAAAATCGGAGATAAGCGATTCGGCTTTGTTGTAATACGCATCATCATACGTTTTGATAAGCCGAATAAGCTCATCAATTCTACCCTTGGCGTTTGTTTCATGTTTAAAAAGCTCGTCCATATATTACCTATTTTATTTTGCATGCGTTGAGATTAAAAAACAGTGATATTTTTCTTCTGTTACGAGCAAATAAACGATAAAGCGGATTAAATAATTTAATTACAGCGGGCGAAAACAAAAATTCCCGCTCTTCTTTGTGCAAATGCAAAATATCTGCGAGAATTTCAAAAATAGCGGCAGATTGGGTATAAATTAGCTTTTCGCCGTTATAATCTTTGACCACAACGATAGTTTTTTCAAGCAAATTTTTATCGATTGAATCAGCGGGAAGGTAGTCTTCAAAATACGAAGATCCCAAAAATGAATAATCCAGCTGGAAAATTAATAATTTGTCTTTGAAGAAAGTGCAAATACCACAGTCATCATCATAAATCAGATAATTAATCATATTAATCTTGCTTTAATAATTAATTGCTTCTAAATTGTAAATAGATTTTAATCGAAAGACGAATAACAAGAAATTTCTTGTATTTAGGCAAATGATATTAATAAATAATAATAGATGTGGAGTTAATCTTTTTAGAACGGCTAAATTATTTTATAGCAGTAACAAACAAAAAAGCTATATAATTTACGCATTTACAATAATTTTATTGTTAATTATGAATACTTTTTTTAATTTAAAAAATAGGAAAAAGCAAATTGCCAAAATATTTTTGAAATTCAATCAATATTAATATATTTTAATTATTTAGTTAAAATCTAAAAGGTGAATAATGAAGAATTCTACTCGCCGAGATTTTTTTAAGAGTGCAGCGATTATTGGAGCAGTTACAGCGGGAGCGGCAGCGACAGCTAAAGCTTCGCCTGAAAACATTCTTTCTGACGACAGAAAGGGCGTGCTTGTCGATACCACGGTTTGTATAGGTTGTCGGCATTGCGAATGGGCGTGTAAAACAGCTCATAATCTACCCGTCGGCGATTTAGCCGATTATCAAAATCGAGATGTTTTTAAAGAGAAGCGAAGACCTGATACAAATGTGCTAACCGTCGTTAATGAATATTCCAATACAAAGAAAGAACTTTTGCCTATCGACGTGAAATTTCAATGTATGCACTGCGATCATCCTGCATGTGTTTCGGCTTGTATTGTCGCGGCATTCACAAAGTTGGAAAATGGCACGGTTGTTTGGGATGGCGACAAATGTATTGGCTGCCGCTATTGTATGATAGCATGTCCTTTCCAAATACCGACATTTGAGTATAAGGAAGCATTAAGCCCGGACATTATGAAATGCGATCTCTGTATCGCTCGCACACAAGGCGGGCTGCTTCCTGCATGTGTTGAAATTTGTCCGATGGAAGTAATGACTTACGGACCGCGCTCCGAAGTCATTAAGCTTGCGCGCGAAAGAATTTCTCTCTATCCTGAGAAATATAAAAATTACATATACGGAGAGAAGGAAGTAGGTGGTACGTCTTGGGTTTATATAGCCAAAAAAGACATGCCCGAGCTTGGCATGCCAAAACTAAAACATGCAACAGCTCCCGGTGTCTCCGAGAGCATCCAACACGGTATTTTTTCATATTTCGTTCCTCCAATAGCTTTGTATTCATTGCTTGGTGGCATGATGTGGTTAACAAAAAAACGTCAAGAAATGGATTAGGAGGAAAAAATGGAAGGATTACATCCAAAACCGGTTAATTATAAATTTTTTACGCCCACAATGATTGTACTGTCGATTATTGCACTTAACGGAATTATTTTTCTACTGTTAAGATTTATATTCGGCGTAGGCGAGATTACAAATTTGAACCAGCAGTACCCGTGGGGCATTTGGAATGCTGTTAATAAAGCTGGCGGTATTGCTTTGGCAGCTGGCGGTTTTACTACCGCTGCTCTAAGCCACGTGATGAACCGCAAGTATTATCATATTGTCGTAAGACCGGCGCTGTTGGCTGCGATGATAGGCTATTCGTTTGCTGCTTTTGCGGTATTTTTCGATATTGGACGGTGGTACTATATCTGGCATCCGATTGTATTTTGGAATCCGAATTCTGCATTGTTTGAAGTCGGTATCTGCGTTATGATTTATCTTACTGTATTATATATTGAATTTTTGCCAATAGTTTACGAACGATTTAGCGGCAAAGTAAATTTGCCGGGAATTTTAAAAGGATTGAATAATCTTTTCGAAAAACTTTTAAAAGTGATGGAAAATACACTTTCAAAAACAATGTTCGTATTTTTTATAGCAGGCGTAGTACTTTCTACATTGCACCAATCCTCGCTCGGTACTCTGATGGTTATAGCGGGTGAAAAAATGCACCCCTTGTGGCAAACGCCAATTTTGCCGTTGCTGTTTTTGCTTTCGGCAATCGGCGTTGGTTTCCCCGTTGTGATGTTTGAGCATTTAATCACAGCGAGATCCTTTAAAGCTAAGCCAGACATGGCTGTCCTCAGAAGATTAGGCTCGCTCGTGCCGCCAATTTTATTTGTTTACTTAGCATTTAAAATTGGGGACTTAGTTATACGCGGCACATTTGTTTATTTGACTGACTTTAATATGCAGAGCGTTATGTTTATGATTGAAATAATTATCGGCGTCGCAATTCCTTTAAGAATGTTTTTATCACGCTCGGTGTTGAACTCCCCGTTGTGGCTGTTTATTGCATCGTCCCTTGTAGTGTTCGGCGTCTTGCTTAATAGATTCAACACATTCATAATAGCTTACCATCCACCATACGCACAAGGCTACTACTATCCATCATTCGGCGAATTATCGATTAGTATAGGGCTGATAGCTCTATTTGTTGTCCTTTTCAGGCTCGGCATTATGATATTCCCGATTGTTACTTTACAAGAAAATAAGAATAGCCATCACTTGCACACACAAAGTGGAGACGCGAAATGAAACTAAAATATATTTTGATAATACTACTAATGATTTCTACTGCTGGCTATATCGTTGGCAATTCACAGATGAAACAGACTGAGAAATCGAAATCAGCAAAAGCAGTAAATAAAGAAATTACCATCGAAAAAATGGTTAATCAAAAAACGGGCATAAACAATGAAAA
>JBBRJR010000217.1:0-4207 GCA_038218865.1 Kapaibacterium sp. (SeqCode)
GGTAATCGCTACAAATCCCATTACAAAGCCGATGGAAAGCAGCACAACTGTTCGACTGAACCTAAAATCAGGAAAAAAATACGTTAGCGATGAAAGTGCGAAAAATGACATTAACGCAGCGACGAAGGCTTTTCTGACGGAATTTTTACCTTCGAAGTATTCGCCTACGGCAAACATTGAACCAAGAAAAATAAACGAAATCACAAAAAAAACGATTGGATAGGCGTAGTCCGGAAAGCCAAAAAAGCTGCCGAATTTTATTTTTGTTCCCAAAATGAGTGCGAAATTTATCGATAGGAAATCCAGCAAAATAAACAGCAAATCACGCTTTGCGCGTAAAGCATAAGCGAGCAGTTGCCTCAGCCAAATGCCTAATTTTATTATAAAAAGAAAAAAATGAGACGTGCCGAAGTGCTTGCGAGCAAAAATTTCCATAGCTTCGTAAAAGTGCATTACGTCGTTAATTGAGCTGCGGCGAGTGCTTTCGCCTTTGAAGTGAATAATCGAAGTTGTGTGCATGTACATAACGCTCCAGCCCTGCGTATCGACTAAGCGGCACAGATCCAAGTCCTCGCCGTACATGAAAAATTCAGGGTCGAAGCCGCCCACTTGGACGATTGCCTCACGCCGGCAAAACATAAAAGCCCCGATAACGGCATCGACGGGATATGTTTCGTCGATTGAGCGATAAAGTTGATTATATTGCGAAAAAAAAGGAGATTTTGGGAAAAGCGTTTGCAAGCCAAATAGCTTCGAAAACGACGCCCAAGGAGTGGGGAAGCCCCGCCGGCAAGCTATTTGGAAAGAGCCGTCGGCATTCAGCACCTTGCAGCCAGAAATGCCGCATCTTTCGTTAGCTTCCATGAATTCATACATTACTTGCAGTGTATCGGTTCGCAAGATTGTATCAGGGTTAAGTATCAAAAGGTATTTACCTTTCGAGAGATCAATTGCAATATTATTAGCCCGACCGAAGCCGATATTATCTTTCAGAGCAATAAAATCAACTTGAGGGAAAAGCGGGCTAAGATGCCCGACGGAGTTATCGGGGGAATTATTATCTACAACGAAAACTTCCACAGCCAGACTATGCTTGGATTCATAAATGGATTTAAGGCAATTTTCAAGGAAATCTTTTACGTTGTAATTGACAATAACTATCGATATATCCATTTCAATCTATATATTTAATCCACATATTCGGTTATAGTATTTGTTTTTTTGCGTTCGTCGTGTATGCTGTTTTTTTTGTTTAAGCATTTGTACATAAAACGTAATTTCCAAACGAGAAAAATTGCTTCGTAAATAATGCTTTTATTCATCTTGGACACGCCGCTACGTCTATCTATAAAGATAATTGGAATTTCTTTGATTTTTCCGCCATTTTTCCAAACCCGATAATTCATTTCTATTTGGAAGCCATAGCCATTAGTTTTTATGCTGGACAAATTAATTTTTCTCAAAATATCGGCACGAAAACATTTAAAACCGCCGGTTGCGTCCTTTATCGGTAGCCCAGTGATAACTTGAGTATAAATATTAGCTCCATAGCTTAGCATAAGCCGAGAAAGAGGCCAGTTTACGACATTTACGCCATTAGAATACCTTGAGCCGATGACCAGATCGTGCTTATCCATTTCTTGCAAAAAGCGTGGCAAATCCTTGGGGTCGTGTGAAAAATCTGCGTCCATTTCAAATATATAATCAAAGTTTTTAGAAAGCGCCCACTCAAATCCATCGCAATATGCAGTACCCAAGCCCATTTTGCCAGTCCGCTCAAGTAGGTGAACTTGCCGGTTGTTTCGCATAATTTCTTTAACTTTTGCACCAGTGCCGTCGGGCGAATTATCGTCTACTATTAGAATATGAGTGTCGGGCAAAGAACCGCATACAGCAGAAATAAGCGAATCGACATTTTCAATTTCATTATAAGTTGGTATCACTACTATTGTATTCATAAAACCTCTATGTTTGTATCAACATAAATTTGCCAAGGCACTTTTGTTAAAAAAATATAATTTTGATGAGAAAATATCAAGCTGAGCCTTAAATCATTTTCCCCAAAGAACGTATTTAAGCAAGATTTATTCTAACTTTTCGATAAATCAGGAAAGCCAATTTTAAATAAATAATTTATAAAAAACTATTTCGGCAATTTCATTTTGAAATTGCAAACCCCATTGCGCGAAATAATATCTATAACTCCGTGATGCTCTTTCAATATCGATTCAGCGGTCGAGATGCCGAAGCAGTCTTCTTTTATCTCATCAGCTGAGGGAGCAATGCCCTTGCGGCAGGCATTGTGCTGCACTTCGATAATTGCAACGTTGTGGTCGTTATAGACTTTTACTTTCAAATATCCTTTGTTGTTAATTTTCGATAGGGCGTTGAGAGAATTAAGTATCATAATATCCAAGCAGGCTTTAAGCCCGACGGGATTGCATATCAAATCAACCTTCTCGCTTGCTTTATCAATTGAAAAATCAAGGTTTTGCAAAACTGCTGCTTCACTAAATTCTTCATAAATAGTATTAAGCACAGTATTCAAATTACATTTTTCTTTTATTACTTTATGCTTTTTAGAAAAATGAATAAACGCATCTTTTACTTTTTTGGTTTGGCGGAATTTGAATTTCATTATTGCCAGCGCAGATTCTAAATTCGTTTCGCCATCTAATATTCGCTGAGTTAATCTATCGAATTCATCTTCCACTATATTTTGAAGTACGGTAAGACCTTTGTCGAGCGAGTTAAATATTTCTTCGCGGGCATCTGCCTCGAAAATGGTTTTCTCATGCTCGAGTTCTTTTATATGTCGTAAATCATTTATAAAAGCTACGCGGCCCATTGCACGCTTTTTGTCACGAAGTTCGACGGCGGAGAAACGGACAGGCACTCGAGCTCCGTCGGAATTACTTAATTCAATCTCACGCGCTTTCATTATAACGCCGTTATCATCACCATCGCCGAAGAACTCTTCTGGCAGGATCTCATGGATAAAGCTAATGCCTGGCTTGCGTTGGTCTCGCCAATTTAAAATTCTGCGAGCAGCAAGGTTGAACATTTGCACTCGCCCTTTGTTGTCGAGTGCAATAATTCCATCGGTCGAATTATGTATAATCGTGGCATAAAAATCATGAGCATTTTTCAGTTGCTCTTGTAATTTGTTTATTTCAGTTATATCGGTAGAAATCTCCATAACGAGCGAAACGCCTTTGCTGTCGTAAGCTATTGGCGTAGTAGTAACAATGTAATTAGATTTTTCGCCGGTCATCGTTGTGCCGATTTGAGTTGAGGTGTGAGTTCCCCCATCGGCAAATGTTTCGTTAGCAGGGCAGTTTTGGCAAGGCACTTTCTTTTTCTTATAAACTTCAAAGCAAGTGCGGTTACGGCTATCGCCAAAAGTTTCTCTGAATTTCTCGTTCGCTCGGATGATATTTAAATCTCGGTCGATAATAGCGATAAAGCAAGGCACTCTATCGAACAAAAGATTGTATTCTTTCTGCCAATGGGCATCTTTCATAATTGTAGAAATTTCAAGAATATATTGGATTTGGTCATCCTCGTCCTTAATGGGTACAAAATATACAGCAAAGCTGTTGCTCCGCCCCAAGCTATCTGGTATGTTTTCATATGCAACCATTGGTTCGCCAGTGCGAACAACTTCCGGTAATTTGCAAAAGTTACAAGGGAAGGAGGACTTCTTGCAAACCTTATAGCAAGAGTTTGAAGTGTGTTCTTCGCCGTAGTATTCCTTGAATTTATCGTTAGACCATGCAATATTGTAATTGCTGTCTAAAACTGCTACGTGAAATGGCAGCAATTTAATAAATTCTTCGTTTATTATTTTTTCCAGTTGCATAAGTAAACCAAAACCAAAAATTACTTTGAAAATCAGATATTACAAAAATAATAAATTATAGTTAAATAAAGCAATTAATAATTTCAAATATTTGTATTTATTTTCGTTAATAATAATTAGAGTAAGTAAATTAACAATATAAGATATAATCATGTATTTGGGCAAATCCGATAGAGATCTAAGCGAACGCGAACGCGAAATTTTAATGAAAATTGTTAGGCTTTATATATTAAAGGCTGCTCCGATAGGTTCGCGCGCCCTTGCAAAATATTTGGAAGGAGAAATTAATCTAAGTCCGGCTTCGATTAGAAACGTGATGTCTGATTTGGAAGAGCTGAATTACAT
>JBBRJR010000218.1:0-4199 GCA_038218865.1 Kapaibacterium sp. (SeqCode)
ATTGGACGCCACTTTAGGCTTAGAAGAACTTGTTGGTGTAATGCTATTTTTTCGTGAAACATTGGAATCGATTTCACTTTTGCATATAGCCGTCAAGGAAAAATATACATTTCAATCCTCTCTGGGCAATTCATTTTTAGCTTTGGAACTATTGTTCAAATTAAAAGAAATAGCACGGAAATTGAAAAAAGTGGAGTACATCAGTATTTTTTATCAAAATTATATTGCCAAAAAAATCGTCATCAAAAGATGATTGAAACGATAAAAAAAATATTACCGCGAAAAATAAAAGAATTGTACCACAAAAGGAAGCAATTGCTACTAAAAAATAGAGTAGAAAGATTGCCTTTACTTTCTGAAGAAAGTATAGCAAATATATTAAGCAATGAATTAGGCATTGCCAAAGGAAATGTAGTTTTTGTGCATTCGTCGTTAGGCTCGCTGAACTTTTCATTTCCATCTTATCGAGTTTTGGACATATTATTAGATCAAATTGGAGAGGACGGCACACTGCTTTTCCCTACTTATCCAAAGGAAAATTCCTATACCTTTTTGAAAGATGGTTTGGTATTCAACATAAAAAAAACGCCAACTTATACTGGTCTTTTGAACGAATATGCCCGCAGGCACACGAAAGCTCGGCGTTCGCTCCATCCAACTAAGTCCGTTGTAGCGATTGGTAAACATGCCGAAGAATTGACCGCGGGACATAATTTAAGTATTTATCCTTATTCCCAAGAAAGCCCTTATTTTAAAATAAATAAATTTAATACAAAAATAATCGGAATCGGCGTCGATACTACTTTTCTTTCTGCAGTCCACAGCGTAGAAGATACATTGCTCGAAAAATTTCCCGTTGATCCGTATCATTCTCAGATATTTAATGCCTTATGTATCGATTATTCGGGAAATGAAATAATAGTAAAAACTAAAGCGCACGACATGTCCAAAATGCATTTCAATTTACCCATTTTTTTTCAAAAAAATATCAATGCAAATATTTGTAAGGATATAAATTTAAAAGGAATGCAATTTTTCTTGGCAAATTCAGCACCGCTTTACAGCGAGCTTTGTAATTTAGCCCAGCAAGGCACCACTATATATTCCAAAAGATTTTACAAAGGTAAGCCATGAAAATAGCTCTGGTACTTACTAATGATTGGGAACTCTTTGGCGACGGCTCGGGCGATTTTTTTGATTTGCAGTACAATTTATTAGCTGATTTTTTGGGTTATGCGCAGGACAAAAATATACCCATCTCGCTTATGGCAGAAGTTATGCAGCAGCTTGAATTTAAGAAACATGCCGAAAGCAACCCTAAATTTCCAATTATAGCAAAAGCTTGGGAAGAAATTGTTTTGCGAACGATTGGAGCAGGCGGCGATGCCCAATTGCACATCCATCCGCAGTGGCGAGAAGCTCGGCTGACTGCCTCTGGCTGGCAATTGGATATGTCCGCAACGGCGTTAGGGAAAATCGATAAATCAGAAATTAACAAGTTTATCCGCGAGGGCAAGGGCTACCTCGAATCATTTATTAAGCCACAGTTTCCTGAATATAATTGCACAGTATTTCGTGCCGGCGCTTATTGCATTGAGCCAGCGGAGAATGTCATTCCCATTTTGCAAAAATATGGCTTTTCGGCAGATTCCTCAGTTACAAAGGGATTAGTCAATGAAAATTTCTTTGATTATAGCAACGCTTATTCCAACTGGAAGTCTTGGATAACGACCAAAAGCGATATAAAAAAAAGCGATCCCGAAAAAAAAGGCATATTGGAAATGCCTATATATTCAAATAATTCTTTGGATTCGCCAGCTCTTAAAAAATTCCTACCCAAAATATATTATTTTTTAAAATATGGCGTCAATGTACCAGCTGATGAACTTGCTTGGCAGAAAGAAAAAGATAAAATAAAGGAGCAACGCTATCCTCGATCGCAAAGATATTATAAAAGCAATCAAAAAAAGGATATATACTTCTACAAAAAAGCGATTATCGGAATGACAAATGTTCAGTTAGATTATGATTATTTGCCGGCTCATGTTTTTGTTGAAATTATCGAAAATTTATATAAACAATTGAAAAATATATATAGTAGCGAAGAAATAACTATTCCGATTATAGCTTCCGGACATTTAAAAGATATTCATAATTTGAATAATATAAAAAAGATAATTATATTGTTAAAAGAAAAAATGCCAAATTTGGTAGAGTTTTGCACAATCAGCAAAGCACAAGAACTGATAATGAACAATGAAAAGGGCTACCGTTTATGAGTTTCAAAATATCGGCTATAGAATATTATTTACCCGAAACAATAATTGATAATGAATTTTTGGTATCTTCTTGCGGCATAGATAAGAAATTTATCGAGGAAAAAGTCGGTATATTGCAAAGAAGAATCGCAGCTCCTGATGAGCCGACTTCTCAATTGGCAACAAAAGCTACTCAGCGTCTAATAGATAATAATCAAATAGACATCAATAGCATTGATTTACTTTTGCTTTGCACGCAAAATCCTGATTACAAGTTGCCTACTACTGCTTGCTTGGTGCAGGACAATTTAGGCATTAATAAATCATGTATAGCATTTGATGTTAATTTAGGCTGCTCCGGCTTTGTTTACTGCATGCCTATTGCCGGCAATTTTTTAAGAACCGGCATGGCAAAAAAAGCCATTATAATTATGGCAGATGAATATAGCAAAATAATCGATTATAAAAATAAAAACACTGCGCCTATTTTTGGAGATGCCGCTACGGCTATTTTGCTCGAACAATGCGATGAAGATTATGGATTTGTAGATGGGAATTTCGGCACCGACGGCAGCGGCTGGGAAAAGCTCATCGTTTACAACAGCGGCGTCGTTTCTGATACAGCAAAGGATAATTTTGTTTATATGGATGGTTTGGAGATATTTAAATTTGCCGTAAAAGTAATTCCGACCACGATAAAGGAATTGCTTGTGAAAAATAATCTAAAAGTAGAAGACATAAAGCATTTTATTTTCCATCAAGCTAATACCTATATTATCAAAGAGCTTCAAAAGAGGCTCAAATTAACTGATTCGCAAGTTATAATTGATATGGCGAGATACGGGAACACAATACAATCAACTGTACCAATAGCATTGAAAAATCTGATAGATACCGATACACTAAAAAAAGGCGACATGCTGATTTTCTCCGGTTACGGTGTCGGGCTTTCTTGGGGAAATATTATTTATAAATATATATAAAGGAAATGAAAATGAAAAGAAGTGAAATTTTTGTTAAACTCAACGAGATTTTAAAGGACATAAAAGATGATGTCTCAGTTACCGAAGAAACAGCTTTAATCGGCGAGGGCATCTTGGATTCCTTGGAATTAATAAACTATCTTACGCAAATCGAAGAAACTTATGACGTCAGCATCAGCTTAGAGCAGCTTGCTGACTTGCAGCTCGGCGTCGTTAAAAATATGATAGATTACTTGGAAACGAAAGTTTAATATGGTTAGTTTTTCAAAAGACGATTTATTTCTCGTTACCGGTGCCAGTAGCGGGATTGGACTTGCAATTGCCGAAAAGATAATCGTACTTGGCGGCAAAGTTTTAGGCGTAGGTCGCAACGAAGAAAGTCTTAAAGCAATTAAATCTAAATATGACGAAAGGTTTAATTATGAAATTCTTGATCTTTCTCGAAATGTTTCCGATTTAAGCAATTGGTTGCAATCTGCCGCGAAAAAGCATGGCAAATTTCGCGGCATGGCGCTCGCTGCTGGCATCCAAGAAACGAGACCTATTTCCATATTAAATGAAGAAAAGCTCCATTATATCTTCGATACAAATTTAAATTCTAATCTATTTTTGATTAAAGGTTTTTCTAAAAAAGCCGCACGGCAAGAGGGCTTTTGCTCATGTGTTGTTATTTCGTCGCTCGCTTCTGAATGCGGCATACCGGGGATCGTTTCTTATAGTGCTTCCAAGGGCGCTATTAACTCAGCTGTAAAATCCTTAGCTGTAGAATTAGCTCGAGAGAAGATACGCATTAACGCCATCTTGCCCGGACATGTAGAAACTCCTCTGCTTACGACAGATAATAAATTTTACAACGAGGAGTATCTGGCACGGCTAAAATCCAAATATCCTCTGGGCTTGGGCAAGCCCGAAGATGTGGCTAATTTTAGTTGCTTTCTATTGTCAGAGGCTGCGAATT
>JBBRJR010000219.1:0-4182 GCA_038218865.1 Kapaibacterium sp. (SeqCode)
ATGATTTCCAAATATCCCGTTGGCTGGAAAATAGACCCCTACGTTTCATTTAATTTACGTACCCAGCTCACAGAAGCTATGCGTTTTAGCAATAACAAAAAAGTGAAATCTGCTAAATTTTGGGATCCAGTCAATACCCAAGAAGCTATCGGTTTGGCGTATAATTTTCAGACAAAGTATTTGAGATATGAGATACGCTCGGGTATTTCACTTTTGCAAATCCGTGCCGATAAATATATCGCCACAACTGATGATTTTACCACTCGAGATATTAAAGAAAGATATAAATCAAAGACTGGTATTGAGTTTGTCAATTCTTTTTTTTATCAAATAGACGCTTCTACTTCATTAAATTCTAATATATCTATGTTCGGCGAAAGTAAAGAATTATCTAAATGGACTGTTCGCTCCGAAAACGAATTTAAGATAATGATATTCAAATCCTTTGGGATACTTTGCAAGATAAATATAAACTACGATGAAAAACAGTTAAAGCATACCCAATATCAGCAAAGCCTGCGAATTGGTTTGGTAAGTGATTTATTGAAGTAAATGTTAGTCGCTTTGCGGTTGGCAGTTGGCAGTAAAGACAATTTCTGAACCACTAATTAAGCTGATTAATTTGATTAAGAATGATCAAAGAAGGGATAACTATCTTCGACCTCTCCCCAGCCTTCTCCGAAGGAGAGGGAGGAAGAAGTTGTTGGTTATCAGGAACTTACTGGCATTTTCTTTCCTCCCAAAGCCCACAACCCGCAGCCCAAAGCCTTCTTCCTGCCTTTCACCGACTACCGTAAACTGATAACCGAAAACCTCGAATCTGATACCTAAAATGGGTAGGTCTGACATTTCTGCCTGACATACCCATTTTCTCGAAAAATAAAACTCTAAATTGGAAAGTCCCAATTTATTCGAATTATTTATTTTATAACGCTCATAGAGCCAGTGTATAAAGTGCCGTTTATGTCCATTTGCCAGAAGTATGCGCCTGCGGGCAAGCCAAGAAGATTTACTCTTAGGCTGTTTTCACCCGAAGTGCGTTCTTCGGCAGTTTGATGAATTTCATTTCCTTGAGAGTTGAAGACTCTTAATTTAACAAAAGCACTTTCGTTCAAATTGAAATTTAAATCTGCATAATTTGTAGCAGGATTAGGGAACAATTTAACATAAGAATCGCCAGTTGTAACGTCTTTGACAGATATCAGAGTTTCGGTTTTGAAGTTGAAAATTTCCGACCAAGGACCTTCGCCGGCTTCATTCCAAGCTTGAACTCTCCAATAAAATGTTTTATTGAACTCTAAACCATATATGTTTCTGTACAGTACATAAATTGTTTTTTCATTTTGGATGATGTTAGTAAATGCAGAATCAGTAGCCAATTGGAAACGATAAGCTTCTGCTTTAGAAACTTCCGACCATACCAGCTTTAAATTTATCGGCTGATTAACCGAATTATTAGCCGGGCTAATAAGTGCCGAAGGTGTAATTGGTGCAACATTGATTGTTCTGAAAGCAAAAGGATACGACCAATCCGAGAATCCGCCACCGTTTTGAGCACGAACGCGATATTGGTAAGTTACGAAGTTATCCAAGCCACTCAAAGTATAAGTTGTGTCGGTGATAACGGTATCAAGAACAAGATTGCTGAAACTGATAAGTTTTGTTACTTGCAAATGATAAGATGTAGCTCTCGGGCTGGAGTTCCAAATGAGTTTTAAATCATTAATCGGATGCATAACAGATTCGTTTGTAGGCGAAATTAAAATTGGCGCCGTCGGCATGATGTACCCTGTCATAAAGGTTCTCGTTTCCGACCACTCGCTAACACCATCTTCGTTGTAAGCGCGAACTTTCCAATAATAGCGTTTATATTCTACGAGCGGGCTAAGAATTCTAATCTCATTGGCAGGTATCCCGATTCTGCTAAGAGCGGTCGTGAAGTTCAAAGTGGAATCAATCCATATTTCGTAAGTAGCTGCAGCTATAACGGCTTCCCATTTAAATGTCGGGAATATATTTACAGCAGTTGCGCTGTCAGCCGGCTCCAAAAGAACAGGAGGAGCGATGTATGTTTTGAATCTCATTGGTTTAGACCAAGCGCTTGTGCAGTTGCCGATGGTTACTTGCAATCTCCAAAAGTACGCTTTATTGTAATAAATGGCATCCATCGATGTCATAGGCTCTGTAAGATTGTTAGCTTCAAATACGTATGTTGCAAAATTCATTTGCATAGAAACTTGCAAACGGTAAATGGCATTAGTATCTTTTTCTGCCCAAACGAAATGGACCAAGCTATGCACGCCCGTAGCTGAATCCTTAGGGAAGAGCCCTTTTGGAGGCATAAGTGTAGTTGTGAATTTGGAAGTATTCGACCAATAGCCAGCGTTATTGCCGTCGGCAGCGCGGACTTTCCAATAATATTCACTTAATTCTTTCGCCAGTGGGAAGACAATGATAGTATCTGCGTAAGCATTAGCCATGTGCAAAGTATCAGAGAAATCTAATTTGCTTGAAAGCCAAATTGAATATTGAGCAGCTCCCGTGACTGGGTGCCAATTAAGCGTCGGGGTAAGCGAAACGCAAGTCGAATCGACAACAGGCTTAGCCAGAACAGCTTTTTTGTATGGCGTTTTGAATGAGTTATTAGCCGACCAATCGAGTTGGCACATAATTAGCGAGTCGTTATTGACCACAGCTTTAACACGCCAGAAATATGTCTTGTTGTATGTTTCTTTCAAAGTATCAATCACTGCGAAAGTAGTATCATAAATATTCGCGCGATCAATGATAAAGCTGCTGAAATTCGCCGAATCGCTTAATTGCAATTCATAGTGATGAGCATGAGCTACAGGATGCCAGCTAAGAGTTGGATTAAACGGAAATCCAGCAGAAAATAGTGGCAAGCCTTGCGAGCCGTTTAAAGGATAAGCGATGGAAGCTGGAGCAGGTTTTGTTCTAAAAGTATTAGGCAAAGACCAATATCCGTCGCAATTCAAGAAATTGCCACGAACGCGCCAATAATAGCGAGTATTGGGCATTAAATTATTAATTTGCGTAAAAGTGCCGTTGGCGTAGTTTATCGACATTCTATTAGTATCGGGAAAATTAATATCAGTCGAGTACTCGACACGATAATTTGCAGCATATTGTGCTGAATCCCAATTAAGTACAACAGAAGTGCCGACGCAGAATTCATTTTGCGGTGATTGCAAAATGATAGGAGCCTGACGAGTGGTAAAGCTCCAAATTGCCGAGTGAGAAGTAGTTGTGTCGAGACTGCTGCTCGTGATAACTTTCCAGTAATATTTAGTGTTGTAGTTTGCTACTGTTGTCTGAAGGAACTGATTTGTCAAATTATCCTGCATAAGCACCAAATTAGAGAAGCTGCTATCTGTAGCAATCATAACTTTCGCTTGAAAATGATTCGGCGGATTAGCCCATTGCAGATAGGGATTTAGCGGAATGCAAACGCTCGTATTGAGCGGATTTTGCAATTGCGTTGATTGAGCAAACGTAGTGTCAGCAAGCAAAATCACTGCAAGTAGTGCTAAGATGCTCATTCGAAAACTTTTCTTCATAATTAACCTCTTTATAATATAAGTTATATCTAATTATTTTTTATTTCTAATATACAAAAATAGTCATTATTTATTAATTATTATAATAATAAAAAGACAAATTTAATAAAAAAATATTACATTGTTTTTTTATTCCATACAAAAAAAGTAACTTTGTAATATTAAAAACGGCTAAAATTATATGCAATCTTTAACAAAACATAATTACAGCGATACATCCGACGAGATATTCGAATCCTTGCTTAAAAAGCCCGGATTTTTACTCGAAAGGATTATCACCAATGGGCAAACTACGCCTCGCGGTGAGTGGCTTTGCCAAGCTCGAAGCGAATTTGTGCTTATGGTTAAAGGTTCGGCAAGTCTGCTATTTAAAGAAAACGGCGGCTTGGTGCAATTGCAGCCGGGCGATTATATAATTATCGGGCAAAACAAATCTCATCGCGTGGAATCTGTTTCGCAGGATGAAGAGACCATCTGGCTCGCTTTGCATTTTGATGAGTAATATCCTATGAAAAAAATGCCGGTTTTACTTATTCTACTGTTTTTTTCCTATCCTTTCGATGCTTTTCAATTTTTTGATGTCATCGGCTATGGTGTAAAATTC
>JBBRJR010000220.1:0-4181 GCA_038218865.1 Kapaibacterium sp. (SeqCode)
GTTAGAGCGGTTAGAGCCATTTCGCCTTTTTTCTTCTCGATTTCCTGCTCGTTTGTAGCTCCGCGAAGCAAGTATTCTTGCTGGCTTGCCGAAAATGCTTCAAAATCTTGGGGAATGGTTTCAATGTCGAATGCAATATATTCCATAGCATCCTCTTTATTATTATTAAAATGAAAGAATCTTATAACCAAAAATACGAAAACTTATTCTTTTTTTGAATAATAATTTCTTAATTTTATATTTTTTAATGGGACACGAAACAAAAATGTTAGCTACGGAAATAATTGAAGTGCTCGAAAGCATGGAGAATCCTCATAATAAATCCGGAATGGCTCGCTTCGGAATTAACACCGAAAGGGCTTTCGGTATATCTATGAAGGATTTGCATCCCATCGCCAAAGCTATTAAAAAAAATCATGAATTGGCGATTGATTTATGGGAGACTGGCTTTCACGAAGCGCGGATACTTGCAGTTCTCATCGCCGAGCCAAAACTATTGACATCGGAATTAATGGACAAATGGGCTCTGGACTTTAATTCTTGGGACTTATGCGACCAAGCCTGCGGTAAATTATTTTGCAAATCGCCTCTCGCATGGGAAAAAGTAAACCAGTGGTACGAGCGAGAGGAAGAATTTGTCAAAAGGGCAAGCTTTGCACTTATGGCAGCATTGGCAGTGCATTCTCCGATTAAGACAAATGAGCCATTTTTGAACCTACTTGAGATGATTGCCGCTGCGCCTTGCGACGAACGCAATTTTGTAAAAAAAGCAGTGAATTGGGCTTTGCGGCAAATAGGCAAGCGAAATATGATACTTCGGGACGCAGCGGTGCAAGCATGCCGCGAAATAGGAAAAAACTTCGACGGTTCAAAAGCCGCGAGGTGGATAATTCATGATGCTTTACGCGAATTCGACAACGAAAAAACATTTGCCCGCACTGCGAAAAGCCGGCATAATTAAGATTAATATTTTCTGTAAATAAATGGTTTAGCAGTCGGTTGAGAGACTAATAATTGCAGGTTTTGAGCAGTGGTTCGATAGGTAAATATATTGAAAGAAAGTAGTATAGTTGGAATATTTTTCTTATCGCGTAGCGATTATATAATGGTAGCAAATATAATTATTTTGTGTTTCTTATCGCGTAGCGATTATATAACTCTTACGGAGTAAAAGACATATTGACGAGTTGTTTATTACCATAATAAAATCTCTACGAGATATAAATGGATTCAACGGATATCAGTGAATGCGAAATGCTCGTAGTTTCACTTTATCGAGGCACCCTCAAAAAAATTGGACTTATTTGTTATAATTTATATAAAAAGAAATATTTTGAGAAAATGTAACTAATAGAGGTCGTAATGTGTTTTAATATTATATGTCATAGCATTTAATAATTTGATATGAAATTATCGTGGTATTTTTTTTGAAATACCTTTAAATAAGTAAAAATTTAGAATAATTTATATAGAGTTAAAAATATGAAAAATCGTTTTTCAAAAAACGTTGTCTTGTGGTCAGTAGGTTTAGTTTTTATTTTCTCAGGATTGCCCTTGGCAAGCCAAACGCAATCGACAGAAATAAGTCCCTCTAAGCAAGAAAATTTTTATAATATAAAAAAAACAAGGGATGATTTTTATAATAATCAAAGTCCCGAAGCTCGCAAAGGCTGGAAACAATTCAAAAGATGGGAAGCGTTTTGGGCGCCCCGCGTTTTTCCGACCGGCGAATTCCCCGAAACTATGGATATACTGAAAGATTTCCAAAGTTATGAAAACGTAAGCAAAAAACATGACAACGTTACTTTAGGAAAAAAATGGGAACTTATAGGCCCGCAAACTCGTCCAGTAGGCACTAACAGTGGCGTTCGCGACCAAGGCTTAGGACGCGTAAACGTCGTGCGATTCCCCAAGAACAATCCGAATGATATTTGGGTCGGCTCGGCTACGGGTGGCGTTTGGCGGACAACTAACAAAGGGGCAAATTGGACTAATTTTCCTTTTACCGAGTTTTTGTCGCTCGGCGTTTCCGATATACAATTTTCCGAAAGCAATCCACAAGTAGTTTACGTAGCAACCGGCGACATAGATGGCTCAGCTTCCTCGCAAAATTATTACGGCATCGGCATCATCAAAACAACTGACGCCGGCAAAACATGGCGAGTAACTAATGCCTCTTATAATTTGGAAGATAGAAAATTATTCGGGAAAATGTTTGTCAGTCCCGATAACGAAAATATTGTTGTCGCCACCACAAACGGCGGCATCATTAAAACAACTGACGGTGGTGAAACTTGGGTAAACAAGCAAACTGGCTCTTTCATCGATTTGGAAGTAAAGCCGAATGACCCTAATGTTCTCTATGCTTCCACAGTTTCGATTTACTCAGGTTCAACCGAAATTTTCAAATCTAAAGACATGGGCGAAACTTGGAAAAAGGTTTTAACTTTGGACGGAACAGCTCGTACAGCAATAGAAGTAACGCCTGCCGATCCGAATATGATTTATTCGCTCAGCTGCGACAAATCGACTTATCGCTTTAATTCCGTTTGGTTTTCAACAGATGCCGGCGAAACATGGGATATAAACTATTCAATAGAATATGGATTAAATTTGCTCGGCTGGCAAACAAGCGGAAAAGATATGACTCGCGGACAAGGACACTATGACTTAGCTTTTGCCGTTTCCCCGACAAATAAAAATGAACTTTATGTAGGTGGCGTTAATATTTGGAAGTCAATTAACGGTGGTTTGAATTGGAATATTATCGCTCAATGGTCTGGCTATGGAGCTCCCTTTGTGCATGCTGACCAACATGATTTAAAGTTTTCAGCTGACGGCAAAACGCTTTTCGCAGCTCACGACGGTGGCGTGGATTTAACTACCAACGGCGGCACTACGTGGGAATACATAGCCGATGGCTTGTCTATCACTCAATTTTATAAAATCGGCGTTACAGATGCTGACCCTGGGTTATTCATCGGAGGATCGCAAGATAATGGTACAAGTATGTACCGAAATAACAAATGGGTACACGCTCTTGCCGGCGATGGTATGGATTGTGCCATTGACAGCAAAGATCCCCAAAAAATATACGGATCGATTTATAACGGCGATTTTTACCGCAGCGTCAATAACGGCGATTCATTTACAAAAATGATTGACGATAACCAAACAAATGGCGAATCAGGCGATTGGGTGGCTCCGATTGCACTCGACGTTAAAAACCCGAATAATGTATATGTCGGATACAATAATATATGGAAATCAAACTCTTACGGCTCTCCGGGATCTTTTGTCAATATTTCCAAAAATTTCATTTCGAGTGCTTCTACGCTAAAAAACATCACTGTTTCGCCAAATAACAGCGATTACATCTATGCCTCGAATTATCAAACACTTTGGGGCACAAGCGACGGCGGCAAAAATTGGAAAACCATTTTGACAAGTGACGCTGCAATATCCGACATTAAAGTATCTTATGATGATCCGGCTGTTATTTATTATACAAAATCTGGATATATGCGCGGTAATAAAGTTATAAAATACGAAAATGGTGTGCAAACAAATCTAAGCGGAAATCTGCCAAACGTACCGGCAAATTGTATTGTTGTGCAAGCTGATTCTCCACATAGACTTTATATCGGTACTGACGTGGGCGTTTTCTACTCAGATTACGATTCGAATATTTGGGAGCAATACGGCGACAACATGCCGAATATAATCGTTACCGATTTGGAAATTTTATATTCGACAAAGAAACTTGTTGCGGGTACTTGGGGCCGCGGGCTTTGGCAAACGCCGCTACTCAATTGCAATTTGCCTAAACCAGAAATTTTGGCAATGGGACCTGTTTCGTTTTGCGAAGGTGGCTCGGTAATCCTTAAAGCTAACGTTGCCACAGGACAAGTACGCTGGAGCAATGGCGAAACAACAAAAGAGATAGAAGTTGAAAAATACGGCGATTATTCTTTCGTAGTCGAAGCCGGCTCAGGCTGCAATGCGAAATCAGATATTCTAACCGTCAGGGTTTCCGCTGTACCGGAATTAATAATAATTACAAAAAGCTCGCCAGCTCTTTGCGAAGGCGATAGCTTGCAAATGACAGCTATGCCAGGCTTAAAAAATTACGTGTGGAACGATGGCACAGTTGGACGCATAAAAATTGCAAAGACCGCCGG
>JBBRJR010000221.1:0-4155 GCA_038218865.1 Kapaibacterium sp. (SeqCode)
ACTATCGAAACGCCCGGAGAAACCGCATTGATTGATATCGGCGGAGGTAGCACTGAAATTATCATTGGCAAAAATTATAAGATAGACTACAAAATTTCCACACAACTAGGCGTAGTTAGGCTCAGCGAAATGTTTTTCAGCTCATTTCCTGTAAGTCAAAAGGAACAGGATTTATTCTTGAGCCATGTACTTAGTAAATTAAACCAAATAAAATCCCCTGAATTTTCTGGAGATTTATACGCTGTTGCTGGGACTCCAACTTCTTTAGCGATTATGGATTTGGGCTTGAATACTTTTATTTTCGATAAAATTCATAATCATAAATTAGAACTTGATAGAATTGAAACTCTTTGCGAAGAACTCCTCAGTAGCTCTACTCATGATATAATTTTAAAGTATAATCTTCCGCCGCGACGCGCTGATCTATTACCCGCTGGTGCAATTATCTTACGAGAGATAATGAAAAAAATGAATATTGGCAGCGTAATAGTCAGCGCACGTGGACTTCGGTTTGGCCTACTTAAAAAGATGATTAAAGATCAATCGGTTGTTTGATAAAAAAAACTAACAAATCTTAATAGCTAAACTTTTGATTTAGAAAGATTAACCTATTCTGGGACTGCCTCAATAAGTCGAAATTCAAGCAGTTTTGTCGTGTCTGCCCCGATAAGTGGAATTAAAATTATTGTGCGTTTACTGGAGCAAATTAAATACATTTTTATCGCGTGGCGATTATATTATGGTAACAGATAATTCAAAACTAAGTATTTTACTCCGTAGGAGTTATATATAATCGCTACGCGATAAATGTAATTTTTGATTATTAATTGTTACCATAATTAAATCGCTACGCGATAGGAAAAACATTATAATTAAACATATTTTTTTTAAAAAATATAACTTTTGAGACAGCCTCCCTCTGTTTTTCAGTAACTTGCAAAGACATTGATTCCCGCCTTTGCGGGAATGACAAAAAGTTAATAATTTATTCCTATTATAAACAAAATATTTACTTTACTTGTTTTTTTCAATAAATTGAATTAATTTGTAAATCTATTACTTACAAATTTATTATATTATACTTTTTGGAGCATTTTTTGAAAAATATAAAAGATTATTCGATTGAAACCCAATGCGTTCACGCAGGGCTTAAAGAAACAGAAGAAGGTGCAGTAGTTACTCCTATTTATCAAACGTCAACATTTAAATTTAAAAACGCTGAGCAAGGCGCTAGATTATTCAAAGGTGAAGAAGAGGGCTATATCTATACTCGCATGCGTAACCCGACAGTAGAAGCAATGGAAAACGCCGTTGCAGTTTTGGAAGGCGGCGCGAAAGCTTTAGGTTGCGGAAGCGGAATGGCTGCCGTACATACTTTGATAGCAGCTACAGTAAACGCAGGCGAACACATTATTTGCAGTGAATCCTGCTATGGCGCCACATCGACGTTACTTAGTAACATAATGCCGAAATTTAATATCAACACAACATTTGTCGATACATCTGATCTAGAAGCTATCAAGAAAGCTATCCAACCAAACACAAAATTGATTTATGCTGAAACTCCGGGCAATCCTACGATGATAATGAGCGATTTAGCTGAAATCTCTAAAATTGCAAAATCTATCGGTGCTAAATTTGCTGTTGATAATACTTTTATGAGCCCAATTCTTCAACGCCCGTTTGAACTTGGAGCTGATTATATTATTCACAGCATGACAAAATATCTCAATGGACATGCCGATGTCGTTGCAGGTATTATTATCGTTAAAGATATAGCAGATTATCCGTATTTCCGTAAAATGCTAAACCATTTGGGCGGCACAATCGATCCATTTAATTCATTCCTCGTCCATCGTGGCTTGAAAACACTTAAAATTCGTGTCGAGAAACAACAAGAGAATGCTATAAAAATAGCAGATTTTTTGAATAATCATCCCAAAATTGATTGGGTAAGATTCCCGGGTTTGGCTTCGCATCCACAACACCATTTGGTAGAAAAGCAAATGTCGGGCGTTGGCTCTATGATTGCTTTTGAACTCAAAGGCGGACTTGAGGCAGGTACTATTTTTATGAATAATATTCAAATATTTGGTTTGGCTGTTTCTTTAGGCGGCGTAGAATCACTTATTCAACATCCAGCTTCAATGACTCACGCAGGAATGACAAAAGATCAACGTCTTCAAGCAAAAATTACAGATGGATTAGTCAGAATTTCTATCGGTATCGAGAATGTGGACGATTTGATAAAAGCTTTGTCGGACGGTTTGGATAAAATTTAATTTTTATTCTCATCTAACAAAAAAACAGGATTTTTCATCAGTGAAAGATCCTGTTTTTTTTAATTTTTAGGCGATGTTATTTTATTCTGTTAACTGCCAGTTGAGGCACGTAGCGAGTAGCTAATTCATACGAGCCGAACATAACCGCCGAATAAATCAAAGAAGAGGCTAGTGTATTGCGGAAAAATGGAACTGCCATTTCGTAGCAAGAGAGCAAGCCGGCAAAATTATAGGAATACATGCCGCTGGTCATCCAAACTGATAAGTTTGTAACAATGAAAAATATTACTGCACCGGCTAATGAATTTAAGACAACTGATGAGACAGCGATTTTTTTCATCGACGAGCCTAAAGCTACAATAATTGCAAAGGAAGCATACACAGCAAACATATCCCAATGCAAACCTAAGAATATATCGCTGATTAGCATAGCAGCCATCGGCAGTAAATATGCAAGTTTCTTTTCAGTAAAATAGACGCCACTGAATAATGCTATTGCCATAATAGGCGAGAAGTTCGGGGGGACAGGCAAAAATCTTGACAAGACAGCCAAAACAACAAAGCCTGTGAGTACTAATAATTTCATAATAAAAATCCTTTTTAAAATAATTACTCTTTATAATATTTAGTTTACATAATACTGATTATATTGCATTTTTACAAGTAACATTATTCAGTATCATCGTCGTTTTCTTTCTGATGTTTTTCTTTCAGTATGTTTTTAATCTTATTCTCCATTCGATTCTTCTTTTCAGTCTTTTCGTCGAATAAAGCTCTAAAACTTTTCATTGCCGAGGAATCGTCTCCGGCAATTCTATGCTCAATCTTTTTCATCATCTCTTTGGAAACCATTTCGCGAAGCAATCGTTCTTGATGTGGATCCAAATCATCGTTATTTATTTTTTTGCTCATAATAAGAACCCCAATTGAAAAATTATAATTCCGATTCCCATACCATATTGTTATTAACGGAGAACTTCGGTTTTCCTTTTAATTTCATTCCATCAAAAGGCATATTTTTTGAAATTGATTTAAAATTGTTGCTATTAACAATCCATTCTTCATCTGGTGCAAATATAGTTAGATTAGCTTTCTCGCCTTCGCTTACGTTTACTAACGGCACATTAATTATATCTCTTGGGTTGCAACTTAATTTTTTTATTAATTCCATAAGCGACAAATGCCCAGCGTGATAAAGATAAGTTAAACTAAGCCCGAGCGTTGTTTCTAAGCCGATTATGCCGCAAGGAGCTTTTTCAAATTCTACATCATTCTCATGCGAGGCATGCGGGGCGTGGTCAGAAGCTATGCAATCAATCGTACCATCTTTTAGTCCTTCGATAATGGCTTCTATATCCTTATTTGAGCGAAGTGGCGGATTCATTTTCAAATTTGTGTCGTAGCTTTCCATCAAATCATGCGTTAGCACAAAATGATGCGGTGTTACTTCGCAACTTATACGCAAGCCTTTAGATTTTGCATACTTAACTATTTTTACGCTTCCTGCTGTACTTAAATGCTGCAAATGCAAGCGACGATTGCCACAATATTCTGCCAAAGATATATCGCGACTAACTATAATTTCTTCTGCTGCACTTGGATAGCCTTTAAGCCCGAGTTTCATGGATAAATCGCATTCATCCATCGCGAAATTATTTGTCAAAGTGTGATCTTCGCAATGTTCGGATATTAATAAGTCGCGTGTAGCGGCATAATCAAATGCACGCTTAAGCATTTCGCTGCTTTTCACGCAACTGCCGTCATCGGTGAACATCACTACGCCAGCGTCGTCTAATTCAAGCATAGGCGTAATCATTTTGCCCTCTCGCTTTTGGCTTATAGCTGCGGAAACCAAAACATCCGTCAAAAGCCC
>JBBRJR010000222.1:0-4148 GCA_038218865.1 Kapaibacterium sp. (SeqCode)
TAACTCAAGTGTTGAGATTTTCTTTTCAGGATGTGGTCCTGTCGGGATGCCGCGACCGTCGTCTTGGACTGAGCAGCTACCATCGGCGTGTATTGTTACGGTGATATTTTTGCAATAACCAGCCAAAGCTTCATCGATAGAGTTATCGACAACTTCATTTATCAAGTGGTGCAAGCCGCGCTCGCCTATATCGCCGATATACATAGCAGGACGTAACCTAACGGCTTCGAGCCCTTCGAGGACGCGAATACTGCCTTCGCTGTATGAATTCCCTGAACCATTGGTACTTTTCGTAGGTTCGCTTATTGGTTCGCTTAAATTATTTTCCATTAGAATTAATCCAAAAAATTTAGAAGTTATTTTGCTTTATCAAATCTTACAAATATACGAAATTTTAGCGTATTTTTAGCGAAATAACAGTAGATTTTGTTGAATTAGAATTGATAATCGAGATAATTTCTTCTTGCCGGATTAATAGCTCGCTACGCCAAACAGACGAATCTGTCTTGATAAATAATATTCCCTGTTTTAACTTTTGCAATTTGGCGTGTTGAGCAATGTTGTCGCCAACTATCTGCTCCCACTTCTCAAGCAATCCGGAAAAAGCCATGCTCTCTTGCCAACCGTTTATTTCAATTAATTTTTCCAAAACTAATTTCAAGGGCTTGGCTGCTTTTTGATTGTCGTACATGATGATTTATTCCTCTATCTCGTTAAGCATTGCCAAAACATCGCTTGGTTTTTCTGCTTTTAGCAAACGCTCGCGAAATTCATCATTATTCAAATATCTCGATATTTTGCTAAGCAAGCGCAGATGCACTCCTACGTTATTATCTTTGCCTAAAAGCATAAAACAGATTTGCACAGGCTGCCCGTCTAGTGAATCGAAATCAATCGGAGGATTAAGAAGCGCCAAAGCACCCACAGGGCTTTCGATGGAATTATTTTTTGCATGCGGCAAGCCAACATTTTTGCCTATTCCGGTGGACATGATTTTCTCGCGCTCGCGGACGCTTTTCAGAACGGCTGCTTTATTGGGAATTTTTCCAGATTTCTCAGCTAAGTCCACCATAAGTTCTATCAAATTATCTTTGTTGTCGGCTTTTAAGCCGATTGCGATTGATTCCAAGCTGAGTATTTCAATTATTTTCATTACAATTTCCCCAATAAACATTAAACACTTTTACAAAAATCAGAATTTAATTTTGATTATCAAACAAAATGTTTCTATCTTTGCTTATTATTTTTTGAATTAATTTATAAATATAAGTTATATGAATAGTTTTGGCAATTATTTCCGCATGTCGATTTTTGGCGAATCACACGGGATTTCGCTTGGCATTTTAATTGACGGCTGCCCCGCCGGCATCATTGTCGATGAAAATGATTTTACAAATGATATCCAACAAAGAAAAAGCGGGCAATTTGGCACTACCAAAAGACTTGAAAACGACGTTCCAGTGTTTCAGTCCGGCATATTTAACGGCAGAACCACTGGCTCGCCTATTATGATTTCATTCGTGAATTCAGACCAAAACTCGCTTGACTATCCTCCAGACTTTCAGTTTCAGCCACGCCCCGGACATTCCGATTTCGCTGCTTACAAAAAATATAATGGTTTCAATGATTATCGAGGAGGTGGACACTTTTCTGGACGCCTTACCTTGGCATTAATTGCAGCCGGAGTATTGGCAAAAAAAATTACTCGCTGCGAAATATCTTCTAAATTAATTGAGATTGCAGGGAGATTGATTGATGAAGAAAAAAGAAATGAAACCTTTGAGCAGGAAATAAAAAAAGCTCAAGCACTTGGCGATTCCATCGGAGGGATTGTCGAAACAACAGTTTCAAATGTTCCGGCAGGGCTTGGTGAGCCATTTTTCGGCAGCGTCGAGTCGCTTATTAGTTCTCTTGTCTTTGCGATTCCTGGAGTAAAAGCAATTGAATTTGGCTTAGGATTTGCTTCGGCTCGCAAGCAAGGCTCTCAATATAATGACCAAATCATGGATATTTCCGGTACGAATCTTACGAATAACTCTGGCGGCATTACCGGCGGACTAACTAACGGAAATAATATCGTTTTCAGAACAGCTTTGCACCCAACGAGCAGTATCCGAAAAGAACAAAATACTATAGATTTGCGGACTGGCGAGCAAGTAAGCATCAGTACAAAAGGGCGACACGACACTTGTTTTGCCCTGCGAGTTCCTCCCGTTATTTCTGCCGCTACGGCTTGTGTACTTGCCGACCTTTCGCTTGCTCAAAGAATTCATTCTGGGAATATTCAGGGTTAACAACTATCTTTTAAAAATAAATTTTTTGTATATTTCGCATTTTTACTTAATTTTACATCTTTTATACTTTGCCAACAAAAAAAGGTACTTTTTTGCATTATAAAGCTACAAATATTGAGAATACAAAGCGAAGTGCTTATGTGGATAAAGCCCGAGCAAATACACAAATTGATGATTTGCTTAGCTTAATTATTCCTGTTTATAACGAAGAAAAACTAATCGAACAGCAGCTGCTGCGATTTCCAGTTGAACTACGCAAAAAGTACAATTTCGAGCTAATTGTTTCCGATGGCGGCTCGGTAGATGCCACTGTTGAAATTGCACGAAAATATGCTGACCAAGTGGTAGTGCACGACAGAGATTACAGGCAGACAATTTCCGAAGGACGCAATCGCGGCGCAGAAGTTTCGAGCGGCTCGACACTTATTTTTTTAAATGCCGATTCTTATCCCGCAGATTTGGATTCTTTCTTTCAAATTATACAAAATTGGTCTCTTAAAAGAAACGATAGTCAGGCTATTGCGGTTTATGTAAACGGATTCCCAGAAGAGATTATATTTAAAGACAAGGTTTTTTATACCTTGCATAATGCTTATGTAAATCTTCTAAATAAAATGGGTATCGGCATGGGGCGCGGCGAATGCCAAATTGTCCGACGCTCTACTTTTTTTGATTGCGGCGGCTATAATAACCTTATCGTTGCAGGCGAAGATTTCGATTTATACAGAAGAATAAGCAAAAAGAATAAAATTATATTCGAAAGAAAATTAATAGTTCTCGAATCGCCACGCAGATTTAGAAAATACGGCTATGTGAAAACTCTTATGTACTGGACACTAAACTCTTTAACTGTAATATTTTACGGCAGGTCAGCTTCTAAAGAATGGGAAGCGATACGCTAATTTTATTGATATATAAGATACTTAGAGCGTAGATGTTTAAAATTTTCTAATCCTCGAGTTATAATTTTAATAAGATTTTCAGGCTCTTTATCAGAGAATAAAATGTTGAAGTAATCCTCGCAACCCGTTACTTTGCAAAACATTGAACGTGCATTTTTTGATACTTTCTTCTCTATAAATAATTCAGGATGTATCTTTTTAATGGCAAAAAATAATTTAGCGGCTGCCTCGTAGGGCAAGAAATCATTATCATCCTTAAATTCCAATAAAAGCCCGCTGCAATATTCATCTTTATATTTGGCATAGAAAGGCTTGAATTTAGCTTCGTGCAAAACAATCCCGTCGAATTCTTTGCCGTCGCATATTTGGCTGAGTACGTCGTGCGTTTTAAAATCTGGACTGCCGATATATTGGAATGGCATGGTAGTTCCAATGCCGATATTAATTATTCCCAATTCTCCGAATACGCCAAGCACAGCTGCGCCTCGTATAGCATTAACTGTTGGTATGTGCGGCGAAGTCGGAAACCACGTTAAGCCGGTACTCTCAAATTGCATTTCTCTATTCCAGCCCTTCATTTTGATAACATTAATTTTGGCTCGCAGAGTTTTACCACGCTTGTCGGCGCCGAGCCAGCCTTCAGCGTTCATCATAACGGCGAGCTCGCCAAAGGTCAAGCCGTGAACGTAAGGAATAGGAACAATTCCTACAAATGATTCTTTGCCCGAATCGAGTACGTTTCCATCAACAATATTACCGCCCATGGGGTTTGGTCTATCCAAAATATAAACTGATTTGTGTTGTTCAGCAGCTGCTTTTATAACATAAAACATTGTCGAAAGAAAAGTATAGGAACGTATGCCAATATCTTGCAAATCGACAACTATCGCATCGGCTTTTGCTATCTGTTTGCGGTTGGGATGCTTAGCATTGCCATAAAGAGACACAACTG
>JBBRJR010000223.1:0-4096 GCA_038218865.1 Kapaibacterium sp. (SeqCode)
AGGGCTTTTTCAAGCCTCAGTCCTTTCAATTCATAAAAAAAGTGCCTAATAGCGAATATCTGCAAAATTGCATACACATAAAAACGAGAAATAATTTAATATTGCGGAAAGATAAAACCGCCGAACTTTTGCCGACAATCCAATCTTCTACTCGCGATTTAGGCGTCCTCGAAGTACGTGCTATCTTCCCAGAATATTCTGAATATACAAAATTATCCAAAGACAATAATGGTATTGGGCGAATTTATCAATTAAGTTACAACAATCCAATTGATGCTTACGAAGCCTGCCGCGAACTTATGAAGAACCCTGATGTAGAATACGCATCGCCAATATTTATAAATCGCGAATTTTTTGTACCTAACGACCCACAACTTACCAAGCAATATTATTTAGAAACAATTGAAGCTTCCAGAGCTTGGGAAATCAGCAAAGGGAGCAGCAATGTAATAATTGCTATTGTGGACTCTGGTACTGATATTAGCCACGAAGACCTTATAGAAAATGTGGCAGATGGCAGTTATGACCTCGTGGGCAATATAACTCAACAAGATGCTCAATATGGTCGCTGGAAAGAAGATTCTAACCCCAATCCAGCATTCTCAAGTAATTCCCACGGTACGCACGTAGCAGGCTGCGCCGCCGCTCGAACTAATAATAGTGTTGGAGTGGCTTCGGTTGCTTCTACATGTAAATTTTTTGCAGTTAAGTGCTCCTCCGACGATGGCAATGTAGGTGGAATTTACCGTGGATACGAAGGAATTTTGTATGCTGCTCAGCAAGGAGCAGATATAATAAATTGTAGCTGGGGCGGCCCGTCTTATGATCCTGTCGGGCAGGACGTAATTAATCAAGCTGCTGAATTGGGCTCATTAGTCATCGTATCTGCCGGAAACGAGTCGTTTAACATTGATGGTGGCGGCACTTATACCTCATCGATGGATAACGTATTGTGCGTTGGTTCTTCCGATGCACAAGATAAAGTCTCTGACTTTTCAAATTTTGGGCATTTGGCTTCAATTTACGCTCCCGGTAGCGGCATTTATTCAACGTATCCCGATGATACTTACAAATCCGAAAGTGGTACATCGATGTCCAGTCCAGTTCTTTCGAGCGTTGCCGCCCTTGTCAAAAGCGTTTTCCCTGATTATACTCCAAGGGAAATATATCATCAATTGCGCAGCACTGTTGATAACGTTTTGACCAGCGGAAGCACCAGACCGCTTTACATAGGAAGAGTTAATGCTTACAAGGCTGTATCGTATAATAATCCATCATTCCCTGACAGAAATATACCCGGCTGCGAAATAAGCAATATGAAAATCAGTGGAGACGATGCCCTTTCTAATAATGTCCAGCAAGAAATTATAATTACACTAAAAAATTACCTTGCACCAACAAGCGATAATTTTAAAATAAAAATCACTCCACTTGATTATTTTGTAAAAGTCGAAGAAAAAGAATTTACGATAGGAAAATTAGACAAAACACAACAAAGGGATTTAAGTTTGCATGTGCAGTTAACCGAAGATAATCCTTGGTTTCAAGGATATGCTAACGTCCTATTAACTTATGAAGATGGCAATTACAATGATTATCAATTACTGAGAATCCCTATCGATGTTTCTTCCGATAATTCTTTCAATGTGAAGAGTTATCTGAGCAACAATACAAATTTTTTCTCGACAAATTCACATGCGCCAAATTACAACACATATTGGGCAGTTGGTTCGATTAGCAAATATTGGGGAGCATATTATGTCTTTTCCAACGGTACGGGGAAAATCGCGACGATTGATAATGGCAACTTGAATGCTGTTTATTCATTTGATGGAAATAGAGCTTATTTAGGCGGAACGACTTTCTCGCAAACTTCAAAAGCATATATTGGAATAATCAACAAAACCACAAATTCCGGAAATAGCTGGACAAAATTTGAATTGGGAAATATAACTGCCAGTGTAGAAGACATTCACTTCTTTAATGATAATGACGGGCTTTTTATCGGTCAGCCAAAAAGCAATAAATGGGGTGTGGGATATACTAATAACGCCACTGCTGAGCTTACTTGGAACCACGTTGTTAACATGACCGATGCCGTCGCCGGCGAAGACCACATCATTGGCTCTACTGCTGCAATCAATGACATATATTGGTTTGGTACTAACAAAGGACGAATCTATAGAACTATGAACAAAGGAGTTTCTTGGACTCAAAACTATGTTTCGCCCGGTGATAAAATTCGTAAGATCGCTTTTTCAAGCAAAGATAGCGGAATAGTCATTTTCTCACCAGCTAATTCTGATATTGATTATTATACAGCCTATACCAACAACGGCGGACAAAGTTGGACAAAAACTAACTTTAATTTTGCAACTAAAAAGGTCGTGCCTATTAAACTATTCTCACCGAGTGGCAAAAATACATATTTTGTTATTTGCTCAAATGGAGAAATTTTTGTTTCCTTCGACAAAGGAGCGGGTTGGCGACCGGTGCTATCAAAAAATTCTCCGCTTTTGGCAACTGCAGACGGCAGCATGCTCTCGGACAATATTCGCTTTTGGGCAGCCGCTACTAATATAGTAACGTTTGATTTTTCCATGCCTCAAGAAAATATTACAAAATTACTTTCTACTGACGGCGTAACCGAAATGAAATTCGATACAGTACAGGTTGCTAAAATTAAGATATTATCTTTGCCAATTAAAAACGAAGGCAACACAAAAATTAGCATTGAAAGTATTACATTCGAAGGTGATAATAAAGATGAATTTACGACTTCGGTCGGCACTTCTTCCGGAATTTTACCGCTCGGGTCGGGATTTATTCGTGTAAAATTCATACCAAATTCCGTGGGGCTTAAAACTGCGAAAATGATTATCAAAACTGACGGCGAGCCATTAGAAACATACATTGATTTAAGTGGTTACGGCAATAACGGCACTTCAGTAGCCGAAAACTCCATATTCAATGTTGGGCAGGTTTACCCAAATCCAATAACTAATAAATCTAGTATAGATATAACTTTAGAAGAAAACAGCCCATGCGAAATTGAAATAATCGATTTGTCTGGAAAAGCAATTAAGAATATCTTTTCAGGAATCATTCCGCTAGGCACGACTTCCCTTGAAATCCCAAGAGAGGGATTACCCGCCGGCAATTACTTTTTGAAAATCTCAACAGCCGGCGAAGTTGTTATAAGAAAAATAATTATTCAATAAATTAATACGAGCAAAAAATAAATGGAAATTTTAAAAGTTGAGAATGTTGTAAAGCGCTTTGGAGACTATGCCGCTAACGATGACATTTCTTTTTCCGTCCCAAATGGACGTATATTTGGTCTTCTGGGTCCAAACGGAGCCGGCAAAACTACTTTAATTCGTATGATTACGAATATTCTTATCCCAGATGAAGGCAGCATCACGCTCTTTGGTGAGAAAGTCGGTGCCGCCTCAAAAAACAACATTGGATATTTGCCGGAAGAACGCGGGCTATATAAAAAATTAAAAGTTACGGAGCAAATCGTTTACTTTGCACAACTTAAAGGCATGAGCAAGCCTGATGCAATTTCGGAAGGGAAAAAATGGTTGCAAAAATTTGGTGCGTCAGGTTGGGAAAATAAAAAAATCCAAGAGCTATCGAAGGGTATGCAGCAAAAAATTCAATTTTTGACAACGATTATACATAATCCCGATTTTTTAATTTTGGACGAGCCATTCTCTGGGTTTGACCCGATTAACACAGAATTGCTTAAAAGTATTGTACTGGAAATGAAACAGCAAGGCAAAACGATAATTCTCTCGACGCACGTAATGGCACAAGTTGAAGAGATTTGCGACGATATTTGTATGCTTAACAAAGGAAAAGTCGTTTTAAGCGGAACTCTCAGAGACGTCAAAAACAGCTACGGACGCAATCAACTAATAATCGAGTATACTGGCAATGATGATTTTATCAATAATTTATCTGATATAGAAATACTTCATCGCACCGAGGGAAGACTGGAACTGAAGCTTCTCGACACACAAAGAGATACCAATGAAATATTTCACATTGCATCTCAGCATGCCACAATTACAAAATTTGATTTATCACT